>JADFZT010000014.1:66692-72063 GCA_015232395.1 Magnetococcales bacterium
CCTAGAATCACCAGCATCCATCTGGTTTGTCGTAAAAGAGATTTCATGATAATCGGCCAATCCAATAGGTGCTCCGGCACCCAGTTTTTTTTGGATAATGATTGACGAAAATACTCCATGATACCAATGGAGTGTAAAAATAAAGCGTTAAATGATTCCGCAAGCTCCAGGCCGTTTCAGATTCCTCAACCTGGGATACTTTGACTTGTTGTATTGGAACCATCCATCCTCTTGCCACTGTTGACCTTCCAAGGGATGGATGGATGCGTATAATAAAACAGGGCCGAAGCCCGTGGCATCGTCGTTTTTGTTTTTGTCCACGAATCGACCAAACGGTTTCACACCAGGGAATCTTTTGTTTGGGTCGCAGAATTGACCGTTGGAAGGGGTGACTTTTTCTGAGAGGGGAGCGCCTGGACAGCAAAAAACTTTACTTGTCTCAGGGTGGGTTGCCGGGGAGTTGGTGTATTCAGAGTTTTCCCCCCAGGGTGATGGAAAGCCCTGGCTGGTTTGCCAGCCAAAATAGCCAGGAAGAGATTGTGTTTTATGATAAGGGGAGCGTCCTTCCATGGCAGTGGATGCCAACCGGGAGAAGGGGCGGATAGCGGTTGGGGGCGGCACAGAAGTGTAGCCACTGCAGGTTTTATTTTGACGCTTTTTCATAGTTAAGGTTTTGTCTAATGGATTCCCTGTTATTAATATCCTGATATTATATGTTTGTTTGGATCAATTTTTCAATAGAGAAAAATGGGTGCCTTCCAGGCTCTGGTTACAGAAGGTGTTTTTCGGAGCAGTTTTATTGGTGGGTCTATGGTCTTTTGGACTGGTTTGAGGAAGTTGAAAGGTCGCCATCGATTAATTGGTGTTCGATATTTGGGCGGATCTGTTTTCAATTATGATCTTCGCGAATAGTGTTGGAAGTACCACCTTTCCGGTCTTGCTTGCTAAGACTGTCTGAGATATTATGGATTGTTTGTTATAGGAAAATAATTGGTATTGCGTTATTTGTTCTGGAGGGTTGACAGAGTGGCCAGGATTTTTTTGGGCCCCGGGGCCTGGGGGCGGATTTCTGAAGCTTTACCAAAGGCATGGATAGCTGAATCCAGGTCGTTCAACTGGCGGAAGGCGCTTCCCAGATTGCACCAGGATTCAAAGCCGTTGGGATTGATTGTAAGGGCATGACGATAGGTGGCGACTGCGGCCTGATGTTCGCCATTTTTCCAAAGATCGATCCCCAGATTGTTCCAGGCAATATAATAATCGGGTTTGATTTCGATAGCGGCGCGATAATAGTGAATGGCTGCCACCAGTTCCTGTTTTCTGCCGTGGCTGTTACCTAAAAAAAACCAGGATTTTTCTGCTCTGGGGCGGATTGCAATGGCTTTTTTATAGGCGAGAATCGCTTCATCCAGGGCTTGGGGGTCGTAGCCATTCACATATCCTTTTCGCTCCCAAGCCTCTCCCAAGGTGAACCAAGCCATAAAATCATGACTCTTGACCCGGACCACCGGCTTAAGAATCCGTATGGCCTGATCCAATTGATTGCGCTCCTTCAAGGCCGCACCCAGCTTGAGCCAAGCCTCGAAATCAAGGGGATTGCCTTCAGCAGCTTGGGTCAGAGTGAGCAGTTCGTGGTCCATGGTGAGGGCTTTGCTGATAAAGGGATCTGGGGAACCAGCACCATCCTGGCGACTTGTTCAAGAGGGGGTGCGTGATTGGCCAATCTGCGAAGGTGAAGCCATCTTCAGCCTCGTGTCATTGTAGAGGGTTGGCCGGAGACGATTCGCCTGTTCAGGGGGTATCTCTGATTGCGTATCGTACAGTTGCCCAACGGCTGGATCCAGGTTGAAAGGTGTTTCATCGCGGGGGGAGAGGGCGTTTCCTCCCCCCGTTTGATCATTGGATCAATTGTTTTCCCGGTAGGCCCAATCGAGCCAGGTTTCAATCTTTTCCCGATCCCCATCCAGGGTGAGGCAGAGGGCTTCATAAATCGGCAGATCCGCTATTTTTTGCGCTTCCTGGCTTTCATCGATCCGAAAAGCAAAAACAGCATGGAAGTTTTCCTTGGGGCGGGAGACAGTCAGATAAATACCAAAAAGTGCTCCCCGATCCCGATGACCTTGCCAATGGGTCAGCTCATGCCAGAGGGATTGGCCAAAGGCCTCTTCGTTGAATTCTGTCGGTTCAAAATGAAAGAGACAGGCTTTTTTCTCCAGCCAGCCCCCCACGATCCACGGCCTGATCCACACCGCATCCTGGGTGCCATCTTCTTCCAATTCTGCCAGATGACGTCGATAGTGGTCATGCTTTTTCCAGCTGTTGAGGTCGTGCCCCGACATGGGGACAAGGAAATGTTTTTGCGCCACCCCCAACGCTTTGATCGCCAAATGCTCGGTATCAGCGAGGCTTGTTTCGGTGTGTTCCACTGGATTTGATGGCCACTCATAATCATGACGTTTCATGGCACCCACTCCTGATTTGAGCTTTTCTCTCCATTAGAGGGAACCGTTCCCTCTGGTTACGTTTGCTGTTGACCTTTGCCGGTCAGCTCACTCCATCCGACCAAAAGTGTTTTCTCTGCTACAGCCCCACCATGCGCGCATGCAGCTGTGGGTTGATTTCAGCTGGGAGGCCGAAGGGAAAGAGGTTTTGATTTTCGATTGTTTTCAGGATCAATCGGGACGATATTTTGAAAGTATCGTAGTGGATGACCAGCAGATGGGGATGGCTGGGGTGTAGGAGCACTTTTTCGACCCCATCCAGCTTGATCAAAGCCTCTTCCACGATTTTCAGGCCTTCGGTGGAGAGTTCTTCTTCGATGTGCAGGGTAATATCCCCGATTCGCTGATCTTTTGGAACATAGGTGGATTTGGTGCGGATGATAAGAGGTGCATCTATTCGGAGCATGGCCAATTCCCCCTTGTTGGAAACAGTGGTCCAAACCTTGATCTTTTGGACTCTATTGCAAGGGGGGTGGTTCCGGAAAATCGGTGGGGGAATCGGCTATTTTTCAGGGCCATTTGCGCTTGTCAGGGGTGGGGCGGAGGAGATCTCGATGATGGGATGGGCCAAGCGGCGCTGTTCAAAGGGGGTGGCCAACTCTTCCGGTTCACACTCCCGGCACACCTTGGGGGCGTAGGGGCGAACCATTTCACAGGTCAAGGCGTGATCGATGAGGATGCGAGCCACTTCCCGACGCTCCTCCACGAAGCTTTTAATGGGAATCTCTTTGAAAAGATCCCGCTCCAGCTCGCCTGCAATTCGCACCACGATGAGGGGTTCTTCCGCCACATCGGCGATGGCTTCACTCACCAGTCGAATGGCCCGTTCATCTTCCAGGGCGATGATCACGGCACCGGCATCCCTGACATGGGCTTTTTCCAGAATGGTCTGCTGGGCAGCGTTGCCGAATATCACCGCATCTCCCCGGTCGATCCCCTCCTGTACGGTTTGCCGGTGATGCTCGATGGCGACACAGGGATATTCCAACTCACCGAGCTGTTTCATGACGTTGCGTCCCAATTGCCCATAACCACACACCACGATATGGCTGTGTTCCAGCTCCACGGTGGTGCACACCTCGGCCCCGCACACCACCAGACGATTGCTCTCAACACTGGGCTCTCCCACGGGCCAGGGGCGTTGATCCTCGGGCTCTTTTTGGACCAATAGGGCCAGGCGTTCGAGGTTTTTCAGGATAAACGGGGTGAGGGCCATGGAGACGGCGACGATGATGATGAGCAATTGGTTGGTGTCGGGATCCAGCAGTCCGGAGTTGCTGGCGGTGGCGAAAACAGCAAAGGAAAAGCCCCCTCCCTGGGCCAGTGCCAGGCCGGTTTTGAAGGCGACATCCAGGGGTTTGGCCAAGCGGACCAGAATGGCAATCAGGAGCCCTTTGAGGAGAATCAAGCCCCCGGTGAGGAGGAGAACCTGTTGCCAATGATCGAGCAAAAAGGTCAGTTCGATCTGCATGCCGACGGTAACGAAAAAGACCCCCAGGAGGAGATCCCGAAAGGGAATGAGGTCGGATTCGATCTGATAGCGATATTTGGTTTCGGCGATCATGAGGCCGGCAAAAAAGGCCCCCAGGGAGTAGCTGAGACCCAGGGCGTGGGTGAGCCAGGCGGCTGAAATGACGATGAGCAGGATGGAGCCGACAAAGGTTTCGTGGGATTTGGCATCGCTCACCCAGGCCAAAAAGCGGGCGATGAGATATTTGCCCGTGAGATAGAGCACCAAAAAGGAGAGCATTGCCCCCCCTGCGGTTTTCAACAGCAGAATCGGCACCGATTGGCTGGCATCGGTAAAAAAGCGGATCATCAGCAGAATGGGAATGACCGCCAAATCCTGGAACAGCAGGATGCCCAGGCAGGTGCGCCCGTAGGGTTTGTCTATCTCTCTGTTTTCATTTAAAAATTGCAAAACAATGGCGGTGGAGGAGAGCGCCAATCCCGCCCCTATGACGATGGCCGTCCGCAAGTCCATCCCATACCAAACTCCCGCAATGGAACCAAACACGAGCCCGGTGATAAATACCTGGGAGCCCCCATAGAGGAGTGCTTCGTTGCGCATGGTCATCAGGTGGGCAATGGAAAACTCCAGGCCGATGGTAAACATCAAAAAGACGATGCCCATTTCGGCGATTTCGTGGAGCAGGGGATTGGAAGCGGGATCGAGATGAAACAGGGCGGTGGCGATAGCACCAGCGGTGATGTAGCCGATCAGGGTGGGGAGATCGAGCCGCCGGAAAAAGAGGTTCAGCACGATGGCAATGGCCAAGGTGGGAAGAATGATGGAAAGAATATCGCTCATGAAATGGTCTGTGACACCGGTTGAGGGTGATCCCGAGGGGTTATGGGATGGAGTCCCAGGGGCGTGGAAAAGTTTCGTTTTGCACCGCTCTCCAAAAATGTGTGTGGTGAGAGAGATGGGCAGGGAGGGGGAGTGCTCGGTCGCAAAATACCAAAAAGGAAAATTTCCATGACCGACTCTCCCCCGGGTCAGTCTGGATAGCTCATTATAAACGATACCAAGGTGATCAACCACATCCCATTCCGGTTCAGATCAAAGGGGGAGGGGGCGCAAGCGTGAGGCGAATCCATGAGGCTGATTTGAGGAATGTGTAGGATGTGTGTTGCTGAGTTTAATGTTTTATTGTTAAGTGTCGTATTGGATTTAGGTGTAGTTTTTTTTAGGTTTTATGTATTACGTTGCAGGTGTGTTGAGATAGCTTGTAGGCTGATTTGATGGATATTAAGTGCTCTACGGTGCTGTGATATGTGCGTGCAGTTTTTGTTGGACTGGCAATGTACTTATTTGTTTTGTGTAAAGAGATTATTTTGAAGTTAATGTTTGTTGCGATCATCGATGT
>JADFZT010000015.1 GCA_015232395.1 Magnetococcales bacterium
AAATCCCGCACAAATTCGCTATGAAATAACAAAATTGATCCACCGAGGCGTCATAAAAAAGAAAAAAGGCAAGTCTTTCTATATAGTTACGCCAGATGGATGGAAATGGGCACTCCTTACAATTGCAGCCACAATGAAATTTGCAAATCCTATCATTTCAATGCCTTGCAAACGGGAGGCAAAAAAACTTGTGGAGCATCCCTCCCAAATTGAAAAAGCCTACCAGTCCATCAATCAAGGGTTTTGCCAGCTGACACAAGCCTTGGCTCTGGTTTAGGCCAAATCAAAAAACGTGAATTTTTTTCGCGTTTTTGTTGAGCAAGAACTTACCAAGCCGGAAGCCATGAGCAATCAGGGCTGATAAGCGTTGGGTGGGCTGGCTTGGGATGGCCCCCCAACGCTTGAAAAACCGGTTGATTCACCCCCCTCTTCGCTGACAATCCCCCCAAAGGGGGTATCGATTTCATCCCGTTTTTTTTTGCCTCTCTTACCAAAATCATTCCGAAAAACAGAACATTCCCTATTCAGGAACGTTTTTTGAGCTTGGAAAAAGCGGCGGCCATGGCGCTGTCAGAGGTGTTCGGTTGGTTTTGTCTGGGGGAGGATCTCTTCTGGGGCTCAGAGGAGCGGCTGCCCTGGGAAGAACGGTTGGCCTGTGAGGAGCGGTTTGCCTGAGAAGAACGGCTGTCCTGGGCTGGTCGATTCCCCTGGGCCACTGATTTTTCACCCGGAACATCCTCCAGGCGCATGGTGAGGGCGATGCGTCGGCGCTTGAGGTCGATCTCCATCACCCGCACCTTGACCACCGCCCCTGCCCGAGTCACCTCGTGGGGATCTTTGACAAAGCGGTTGGCCATGGCGGAAATATGCACCAAGCCATCCTGATGCACACCGATATCCACAAACGCCCCAAAATTGGTCACGTTGCTCACCACCCCCTCCAGCACCATGCCCGGCTTCAGATCCGACATCTCCTCCACCCCGGTCTGGAAGGTGGCGGTTTTGAAGGCGGGCCTGGGATCCCGGCCCGGCTTTTCCAACTCCGCCAAAATATCCCGAATCGTCGGCTCCCCAAAACGGCCATCGACAAACGCCCCCACCGGCACCCCCCGAAGGGCCTCCTGGTTGCCCATCAGCTGAGAGAGGGTCAGGCCGCTTTTGGCCAAAATGCGATTGACCAGGGGGTAGGATTCCGGATGCACCGCTGAATTATCCAGAGGGGTGTCGCCATTTTGAATGCGCAAAAATCCCGCCGCCTGCTCAAAGGTTTTGGCCCCAAAGCGGGGGACTTTGTTCAGGGCCTTACGGTTGGCAAAGGGGCCATGTTGATCCCGGTAGGCGACGATGTTTTGAGCCAAAGTGGCGTTCAACCCCGAAACCCGCTCCAACAGCGGTGGGGAGGCAGTATTGACATCCACCCCGACGCTGTTGACCGCATCCTCCACCACCCCATCCAGGGAGTGAGCCAACTGTTTGGGGTCCACATCGTGCTGATATTGCCCCACACCGATGGATTTGGGATCGATCTTGACCAGCTCCGCCAGGGGATCCTGTAGACGCCGGGCGATGGAGACCGCCCCCCGCAGGGAGACATCCAGCTGGGGCAGCTCCTTGGAGGCATATTCCGAAGCGGAATAGACCGACGCCCCCGCCTCACTCACCACCACCCCGGTCAGCTTCAATTCCGGATGGCTCTTTTTCAGCTCTCCCACCAGTCGGTCGGTCTCCCGAGAGCCGGTACCATTACCAATGGCGACCAGCTGCACGCCATATTTTTTCGCCAGGGAGGCCAGCTCCCTGCCCGCTTCCTGCCAGCGCTTTTGGGGGGGATGGGGATAGATGGTGGTGGTTTTTTGCACCTTGCCGGTTTTATCCACCACCGCCACTTTCACCCCGGTGCGCAAGCCGGGATCCAAGCCCATCACCGGCACCATGCCCGCCGGAGCCGATAGGAGCAGATCCCGCAGATTGGCGGAAAACACCCGGACAGCCTCCAGCTGGGCCTTTTCCACCATTTTATGGGTGAGATCCTTATCCAGATGGGGTTTTAATTTTTTTTGCCAGGCGTGATGCACGCTCTCCAACAACCAGGCATCCCCCGGGCGACCCCGATCCTGGATGGCAAAGTGGCGGTTGATCTGGGTTTCACAAAAAGGGGTGGATTTACCCTCGGCAGCCACATCCCGCTGATGGGCCAATCCCAGGCGCAACACCCCCTGGTTTTTGCCCCGCTGTAGAGCCAACACCCGATGGGAGGGGAGTTTTTTCATCTCCTGGCCAAAGTCAAAATAGTCGGCAAATTTTTCACCCTCCGCCTCTTTGCCTTTAACCAGGCGGGATTGAAACACCCCCCCTTCCCACAAAGATTCCCGCACCCGTCCCACCAGGCTCGCATCCTCTGAAATCACATCCGCCAAAATGTGGCGAGCCCCTTCCAAAGCCGCAGCCGCATCACCAACCCCTTTTTCAGCATTCACAAACCCTGCAGCCAGCTGTTGTGGATGCTGACCAGGATTTTTCATGAGCTGTAATGCCAGAGGTTCCAACCCCGCCTCCCGGGCAACGGATGCCTTGGTGCGGCGTTTGGGGCGATAGGGTAGATAGAGATCTTCAATCCGGGTGCGGGTTTCAGCCGCCAGAATCGCCGCCTCCAGCTGGGGGGTGAGTTTGCACTGCTCCCGGATGGTGCGCAGAACCATCTCCCGACGCTCTTCCAGCTCCCGCAGCTGCACCAGGCGCTCCTGGAGCAGCCGCAGATGGGTATCGGTCAACCCCCCGGTCACCTCTTTGCGATAGCGGGCGATAAAAGGCACCGTTGACCCTTCATCGAGGAGTTGCACCGCAGAGGCGACCTGCTCCTCACGAACGTCGAGTTCCTTGGCAATACGCTGAATGATGGATTTCATCGTGCTCCTGTTACCCTGAATCCGGTCGTTGGGTGGTGCACAGGACTAGGAAGCCTCCTTCCCATCCCCATCACCAAACACAAACTTTGGCCGTAATAGATAGACCAATAATGGCAGCAGGGTCAAAGCACTGAAAAGGTCGATCACCAGGGCTTCGCCAATATACATGCCCAACCCCCAGGTGTTACCCAGCTCGGTGGCGAGCAGGGGGATGAAGCTCCCCAGAAAAACAATCACCGAAACCACCGCCGCCGAGCCCGAGGTGGTGAGGGTGTTTTCCAAGGCCTGCCGCCACTCCCCACCGGTGGTGATCATCTCCTCCCGCAGGCGGGAGATCATGTAGATGCTGTAATCCACCCCCAACCCCATGGCAATGCTGAGGGAAACCAGATTGCCGAAATGGAGATTGCCCGCCCAGTTTTCCACATGGGTAAAATAGCCCGCCAGGCCATATTGAGCGAAGAGGATGAGCCAGAGTATCAGGAGCAAAATTCCCGGCACCACCAGGAAGTGGAAGATTAGGGCGTGCCCTCATTTAAGCCATATGGAAGATTAGGGCGTGCCCTCATTTAAGCCATATGAAAGTGGCTGCCACATACACGCCGCCCAAGAAGGCTATTGCTCGCTTGTCATAGCGTGTTGCAATGGGTCGAAACTGTTTTGAAATTCTCTATAAGTGCCCGCTCTTTATAGAGTTCTTTCGTCATAGTCACGAGGATTGAGCCGGTTTGAGATTGATGGAATGACGATCTCCATCTTGGCTGCTTCCAGTAAATCAATCACTCGCTCTTTGGCGTCATAGGCTTTATCTGCCAGAAACGCCTCAAACTTGGATAACACCTCCGGGAGGAGTACGTCAGCTCCTTGCAGATCGTGCGCATGACCAGGAGTCAAATGAAATCCAACAGGATTTCCCAGCGCATCACACACTGCATGGATTTTGGTTGTCAATCCACCTCGGGATCGTCCAATTCACTCTTGCTCTTGATCCCCCCTTTTGCACCTGCTGAATGCTGGAGTGCTCGAACAATCGTAGAGTCAATCATGGCATATTCATTATCCGTATCGCTTGATAACTCTTTGAAAACATTCTCCCATACGCCAGATTCAGACCATCTCAAATGGCGCTGATGCACATTCTTCCATTTCCCAAAGCGAGACGGCAAGTCCCGCCAAGGTATGCCTGATCTATACCGGTAGAGCACCGCCTCAACAAACAACCGATTATCTTTGGCCGTTGCTCCTACATCCCCTTCTTTTCCAGGAAGAAAATCCTTAATCCGCTCCCATTGATCATCTCGAAGTCCATAGCGTTTCACCATCTCTTGGCCCCTCCATGGCCTTTTGATAGCGAATCACAGTTAACTCTATGAGAAAACAAATAATCTTACCTCAGAGCTAATTGAGGGCACGCCCTAGTCAAAACGAATCAAAAATCAAACACTATTTTTGTGTTGAAATGTAATTTCTTTATGACGATCAATCAAAAGACAAGGATGTATTTTTTATTTTTTGCACACAACTATCCTTAAATATGTCGAATAAATTTACGCACTCTACCTGTGTTTACTTTGCCTGCTTTTCACTTTGAAACGACCGTAATCCATATCAACACATTGTTTTAAAAGAAAGAGTTATATCAACATCCATCAAGATGTCAGGCTTGATATTGCTCCCCATCTAAAAGCAATACTCCCAACCCAGCCAATTCCACCTCTGGGCCTCGTCAAAAAAACCGGATGAAAACAGCCTAAAGATCATCCATATCGCAGCATGGTTGGAAAGATACGCACGGAACTTGGGCATGCGGTTGGTTTATCGCGGTGAACCAGCCCCAGGGAGAGTGTGCATCCTGTTTATGGCAGGCGGCACAATACCGCTGATCATTCGCTTTGACACTGAATCTGGCAAATTTATTGCTAAGAATTTTATGGAAACAATCTGCGTTGCTCAAGGAGATCGAACACGACGCTCTTGAAGACACCTCGATTGAACGCTGTGCTGGAGGATGCCCTGAATGAAAACAGACTCTCCCCCTACGCCCGCAACCTGGCTCCTTTCACAGCTGGTGATTGCCCTGTTGGTGCTCCCGCTGCTCTTGTTCTCTTCTCAGCCCGGCTTTTCCCAGGAACGGGAGAGTCGGCGGGATGAGGTAATCGAAAATCCCACCCCAGAGGGTTTTTCGGTCTGCTGGCGCCACGGCTGCAAGGAGCTGGCGCCGGTGGCGCTTACCCTCAATGAGTGGCATCAGGTTGGTCAAATTTTTTCCGCTCAGGCCAACTCCCCGACCCAGGAGCGGGAGAGGATGGCTCGGGCTATTGGTCAACTCGAAAAACTGGTCGGCCCCAAAACCGGCACGGATAAGGATAAGGGGGGAAATTTTTCCGGCCTGTTCAGTCAGGGGCAGATGGATTGCGTGGATGAGAGCATCAATACCAGAACCTACCTCAAAATGATCCAGGCCGCTGGCTGGCTACACTTTCACAAATTGACCGAAAAAGGGGCCAAACGGGGCGTATCTCAGGTCTATTTCGGTTGGCCCCACCAGGCGGCCCTTGTGGAAGAGATGGAGAGTGGCGAACGTTTCGTTGTGGATTCCTGGTTTCACAAAAATGGTCAGCCTGCAGAAATCATCCCATTGAAAACCTGGGAAGCAGGCTGGAGCCCCCAACCACCACCCAAACACTTATGGCTCTACTCCGGGGATCATGAAACGGACTCCTGGAAAGAGGAAACCAGCCTGGAAGTCGGCCCCGAGGATTTGGACGCCTGATCCCCCCCATCTCTGTTGATTCTTCATCCTCAAGTACCAAAAAATCTCCCTGTGGGGAGGTGGGCGGAGCCGACTCTGAAAGAGTGAGCCTGGAACAGATCCAAACTTGGGCAAAACCAGGCAAATTCTACCGCTTCCCCCATCTCCCACAGGCCACTCCCCTCAGCAAGCCTGCCTTATTCAGCGTAACCATTCGTGAAATAATCAACAATCAAACCCGCTGGCAGTTCCACTTCAGCGATCATCACCTTGTCGTGGCCAGAGAGAGCCAACATATACTCAATGAACACCAATCCAGGGAGAACTTTGTTCACTTTTGGGGTGTTTTCCTGGATCACCTTGAACTCCCTGGAGCCCAGGCCCTTGAGATAGTCGATTTTATGCAGCAATTTTTTCTTCATCAAAAACTGATTGACCACATCCAACTTGGAGCCACCGCTCACAAAAGCCGCCATGGTATTGCTGGCCAGGGCGATATAGATATCGGTGTGAGTGGGTAAAGTCTGGATATGCTGTTTCAGCACCTTACGAAACGATGAACGGCCCGCCGCAAAGGTTTTGGCTCGGGCAAAGTGCTCTTCATAGGCGATCAGATAGCCGGATTTCAGAGAGGCTGAAATAATTTCACTATCCCCCAATTTATAGGAGTGTTGGAAACTACGACTCCCCATATCACTCACCAACTGGTTGGATGCCCCGTTGGTGACGGATAGATAGCTGATATCCCCTTCTCGCTTCCCCTGGGCCACCTCAAAATCGATGCCGTGGGAACGAATCAGCTGGGCTAACGCATCGCGGTTTTTGGCGCTCCGGATAGCACTGGTGCCCACACCGAAAATTTTATCGATCTCCCTCTCATTGCAATAGGCCCTGAATTGAGAGAGAACCCGGTCGATCTCAGCCATTTTATCGCTGGGAATATGGCTATCGTGGTCCAACAACGCCTGTCCCAGCCCCATATGCTCCTTTTTGAGCAATTCCGTTTCGATATCGACGCCCACCTTGCGGCCAATGACAAATTTGAAGTTTTTACTGCCAAAATCGATGGCACAGATATCTTTGGAGTGGTGTACTTTTGTCTGATTGCTCATGAGTTTTTACGCAGCACCTTTTAAGCATTCATTCAAATTCAACTCTTTCATCCAGGAAATAGTCTGAAAGAGTCCAGTTAACCCTCAGCGAGCCTTCCTTCTGGTCCAAACATTCCAAAATCCAGCATCCGGATCCAGAGTCGTTTGCAGCAGGCATATGATGACACCCCAGGCTGGAATACCCCCTCACCCCATGTGAGTCAAGCTCTGGAGAGGCCTACGGATCAATCGTGACCAAAACGTGACAAACCTCTCTCCCGTCAGCCTCTGACAGGTTTTAGCCTGAGAAAATCACGCTATCCAAGCCCTCAAAACATCACCTTGAGCCGTCAGCCTCACTCCATCTGCCAACCAGCCCGCAGATAGTCATCCAGCAAGATCGGGTTCATCAGGGTGCTCACTTCCCGGCTATGGCTATCAAGCTCCCCTTTGCCAAAAACAGTAGCAGCCCGAAACAGCTCCACGGTCAAAAAAGCGGTCGGCACAGACCACCCTTGCAGCTGGGAGATGGGTTGGGAAATCCGGTCCGGAAGGCGGCCAGGAATCCAGGCCAAATGCCATCCCCACTCCCCAAAAGAGGGAATATTGGCATGATAGGGAAGGGTCTGAAATCCCGCAGCGGCCAGGGTTCGACCAATGGTCAAAAAGACCTCCTTGGCATGATAGGGGGAGGTGGACTGCACCGCCACCATCCCTTGGGGGGCCAGCACCCGTCGCAGCTTGAGATAAAACTCCTTGCTGTAAAGCTTGGCCAACTCCACGGAACTTGGATCCGGAAAATCGATAATCACCACATCCCATGGGGATTGATCAGCAGAAGGGGTATTGAGAAAAAGATCCGCATCGATATGGATCACCTCCACCCCCGCCACCCACCGGGTCTCGGCGAGTTGGGTCTTGGGATCCACCCGCCCTGTTTCCTGGTAGATCCCCTTCACCCCGTCACTTTCGATACCGGGTGTCTCTTCAACCCGTACCCGGGCATCCCTGAAAGCCTCTTGGTTGAGTCGGGTCAAGAGGGGGTGGGTTGAAAAAAGCTGGACCATTCGGGGGTCGAGTTCCACCAGGGTAATCGCTTCGATCCGGGTATATTTCAGCAGCTCCCGAACCGCCAGGCCATCCCCTCCTCCCAGCACCAAAACCCGTTTTGGACTCTCCACCAAAGCCATGACCGGATGGACCAACAGTTCATGATAGCGGACTTCATCCAGGGAGCTGAATTGCAGATTGCCGTTGATGTAAAAACGATATTCATCCAGCCGCTTGCGGTGGGTCAGGACCAGGCGTTGATAGGGGGTGGTCTCGGCCAAAACAATCCGATCCTCATAAAGCCGCTGTTCCAGATCCAGGTTCCAGGCCCGGTTGTGATGATAGCCAAAGAGGAGCGATGCGGCCGTGCCCAGGATGAGGATCAATAAAGACCATTTTAAAGAGACCAGGCGCTGTTTGGCAAAATAGAGAGCGGTGATAATGGCGACAAAAAAGTTGATTCCCGCCACCAGGAAACCAATTTCAGTGAGGGGAAAGCGGCCCAAAAACCAATAGACCCAGACAAACGTAAAAACAAAGGCCCCCAGATAATCCGCCGCTGTGACCACCGCCAGATTGGACTTCAGGGTTCGGGCATATTTTTCGTTGATGCGAATGACGAAGGGAATTTCAAAACCGATGAGAAAGCCGATGCCCATAATGAAAAAATATTGGACCAGGAGGAAATGATCCTCCAGCAAACCAAAGGCGGTATAGATGGCGAGGGGGGCAAACCCGGTCAGCCAGGCCAGGAGAATCTCCAGCAAGATAAATTTTTCGATCAGCCGACTGTCGCTGAAAAATTTTTGTACCCAGCCGCCAACCCCCATAAATCCCAGCATCACCCCGAAGGTGATGCTGAACTGTTCGATGGAACTGCCGAGGATGTAGGTGGAGACGGTGGCCAGGAGAAATTCGGCCACCAAACCGCTGGCTCCGGTAAAAAACATGGAGAGTGCCAACAGGATGGTGGCAAAACGGAACGTGCCGGAAGGATCGGTTTGGCTTGTGGCCTGGGAGTGGGACATGCACACACCTTCAATCCTGGTTCAGACAGCTTCCCAAAAGAGCCTCCCCATACACCTTAGCACCCAGCTCCCTGGTTCAACCCAAACCGATTCCCCCCCAACTGCCGGATTCAGGATTATAAAACCACGGCGCTGATGAAGAGTGCCAGGGCGATCTTGACGGTGATGACCACGAGAATGGCAGCGGTGTTGTTGTCCCGTTCAATCTCGGTTTGAATGGTGGTGCCCGGTAAAAATATCCGATCCACGAATTGATGAAAGACCACCAACAACAGGAAAAGACTGTTGATAAAACTGAGCCCAAAGGCTTGCAGGTCCGCACTCCAGCCGTTGGAGACCCCGGAGATGGCCCCTTTGAGGATAAACCCCATGGCCACCATCATTCCCCCCAACATCAGACCCGAAGCCGCACGGCCCTGCCGGATATTCTCCACCACGTTAAAGGGGGTCATCCACTCGTAGAGATAGATCATGGTCAAAAGCGCCAGCTGGCCCAAAACAAACCAGACCATACTCCCCCACCAAGGCCCCCCCTCCCCGGAAACCGCGCCATACATGATCAGCCCCGTGGCCAGATAGCCTCCCGCTTCGGTGAGGCCCACGGCGATGTTGCCTTCCAGGACGGCCTGGTCGTTATCAATCCCGTCGATGATCACCTTGTCGTTCAGGGTGCCACAAAGCATGGTAAATAAAACAATCAAAATGCCGTCCAGCGCCAAGACTGTCAGATCCGCCATAAACCCCTGGCTGATCCCGGAAGAGACCGAGCCATACATACCAATCGCAATGGCACCATAGAGCCCCCCACGGCGCAGACCCACCGCCAGATTGCTGTTTTCCTCAATTTCGTGATCGGAGTCGAACCGCTTGCTGGCGGCATGGTCGGAAAAAAATTTCGCCAGCCACATGAAAAATCCGCACGCAATGGCCAATCCAACCCCCTGGGCTGCGTGTGTCAATAGCGTTGTCATCCCACACTCCTTCTGATAAGGATCGTCACCTGTGCCTACGCACTATTTTCCAGATCTACCCGGCCCCCGATTACGGCTTTTTCCACCCCCCCGGGCGCTGACCGTTTGGGCGCGCTTGCCAGCTGAGCCTGTTTTGCCACTCCGGCTGCGCTCGACTGTTCTCGGATAGCGCCTGGCATGGTCCGAATGGCGATAGCGGGAGCCGCCGCTGTAGGTGTAGCGACCATAGGTGCCATATTCCTCTTTTTCGCCATAGTAGGGCTCTTCCTTGGAACGATAATTCCGGTACCAATGGTCATATTCATTCCAGCCGTAGCGGCCATAGCCGATGGAGCCGGTCATGAGATCTGAAATCACGCGATATTTGCCGTAAAACGCCCAAAAGGATTGCCCGCTGCTCCCATCGTGATGCCACTCGCCATATTGATTGGAGCCTGTGGGGTGGCCATCCACCAGGGTGGGGGGGGCGATGAAGGACAAACCAACCGGGGCGGGGGAGACAAACGATTCATCTTCAAAAGCCCCAAAAGGCTTGGCGACCAGGGTCATCCCCAGGTTGCGTTCGTTGGCCCAATAGAAGGGCTCCTGCACCGGCTGCCAATCGGTTTCGGTCATCTTGCCGTTTTGGAGGATGGCATATTTGTGGTAGGTCTTGATATAGAGTTTTTCCAGCCAATAGTCGGCATAATCATAAACGCTTTGCCGATTGAAATTTTTCCTGATCTTGAGAATGTCCCACCGCTGCTTCGGAATATGGAGCGTAAAGGTATCTGAACTCCAACCAGGCCTCTCCTTGGCGATCAAATCCAGGGTGAGGGCATCAAAATATTCGAAAGAACCTTCATCCACCTCCACAGGCGAATAAAAGACCGTGCTGCCATTGCCACAGCTCTCCCCTTCACACCAGGCCGCCCGCCCAACCTGGACGAAATACCGAATGCGCATATCCACCAGGGTTTTGCTGTAACTTTGATAAAGTTCGGAAAGAGTCGATTCAAAAGCAGGCAGGGCTTTTTCCATGGATTCAAGGCGCTGGGTCACAACGGTGACGTTATCCCCGAGAACCCCATAGTCGGCGGTATTTGCAGATAGTTTATCCACCTCACCCCGGGCTTTTTCATACCCTGAATGAGCCTTGGCAACGTGCTTTTGCAGGGGCACAAAACGGCTGAGAATAGCGTCAGCACGATCAGGATAATCCTTTTTGGCCTGATCGACGGCAGAGAGCCCCTCATCCAACCATTGATCCAATTGTTGAATATGGCTTTGGGCTTGTGCCACCCATTCCCGCCCTTCGGCCTTGGCCCTTTTGAGAAAGGTTTGCCTCTCGTTTGGCTGCCTGGCCTCCTTGTAGGCGGTAAAAAAGGCTTGATTGATGCGCTTCAGGTGCCTGGCTGCGCTCTCCTTCTCCTGCTGGCGGTTATTCTCCAACAGCGGGGCCAATTCGGTTTCGAAACGATTCCAACCCTCGGTGGTGGCTTGTCGGGCCAGGCGAAAATGGTCGGTCCATTTTTCCCGGGTGGCGTAGGGTTGCAAAAAGCGCCCCTCGGGTGATGCCAGCTGGGTCTTGAGAAGACGTTCCTGGCGATCCAGGGTGGCGAGGAGCTTTTGGTGTATTTCCGGAAGCGCCTCCGCCTCCATCACCAACTCCTCAGGCAACTCTTCCGGCCAGAAAGCCATGACCCCCAACAGCCCAACGACGAGATGAGCCGCGACAAAATAAACTTTCCAACTCCCCTTCTGTTTTTCCTGGGTCATGGCTCCCTCATCCAATAGAGAGGATCGTCTGTGTGATCACCAATTGTTGCTCGTTGGGATAGAGATGTGCGGTTTCCAATTCCAGGCGGTTGGAGGAAAATTCACTCACCTGCACCACTGTTTTGGGGGACGTTTGGCCCGAAGCCTCTCCCGGGGGGAAGGTATATGCCAGCCCCAAACCGTGGGGATTGGCCAAAGCCCGGGATTCGATCCGCTCCATTTCGGCCCACCCTCCTGGCAGGGCCTGTTTTTGCCAATGAAAACGATAGTTCACTTTGGCAAAAAACAGACGCTCCACCAACGCCTCATCCCCTTGAAAAGGGCCAAAGGCGTGTTTGCCTCCCGGGGAATCCCCCTCGGTGCAGGCCAATATTTCATAAAGATGCTGCCCATCCCCCAAGTCAAAATGGAAAAAATGGCTGCTGCCGATAATGGCGGCATTCAGGGTCACAAAGGGGGCTTGCAGGCGGCTCCGGGTCAGGATGGTAAACTGGTTTTCGTCCAACCTCCCCGTTGAGAGGGTGAGTCGCAGTTGATCGGCGGACTGATCCTGATAGACCAGGGGGGTCATGGATCCTCCGAAGGGGGTTTTTTCCGGGTGAGATCTTCCTGAAAGGCGGCCCAGCCTCGCTGAAAGCGCTCAAAAAATTCCAACCCCACCCCCTGCATCTCCTGACTGAAGGCCTTGAACTGCTCCTGAAAGCCCGCCCAATGCTGCCAGGCACTCACCAAGCCGGTAAACTCCACTTCCAGGTGTTGATCATGGCCGGTCTGGCTATCTTTCAGATCGACATGCAGCCACACCTTGCCCAGGTCATCCCCCTCCCCGGCTTGAAACCGAAATGTTTTGACCTTTTGGGGGTGACCGTTGAGGTTGATCCGCAGGTTTTCGAGATCGGGTGAGGCGTTTGGTTTGGTCATGGGGCTGGCACTCCTTGGAGCTGGAGAATCCGGATAGCGTGGGTATCCACCTCCCGGCTGGTCCAAATTTCACATTCACGATCCGCCTCATCGTACCAGGCTTCGATGGTCAAGCAGTCATCGTTTTTGGTTGCAAACTCGTAAAAACGCACCCGCTCGGGGCTCCCCTGATTGTTGCGATAAAATTTGGCCGCCCAGGATTCGTCATCATTGTACCAGTAGGTTTTCCCCTGATATTTAATCCCCCCTTCGGCATCCGCCAGGCGATCCAGGTCGGCCTTGCCCACCCGCCGATCCTGATCATCGGTCAAATCCCGAAATTTCAGCCGCTCCCCAGCCAAAAATATTTCCAGATCGTCATCCACCCCCCACTCGATGTGGCGCACCTGGGCGCTCTTGAGGGAAAAGATTTCCAGCTCCCAGAGGGTGTATCGCTTATCCTTCTGGAAATCCCATTTGGTCTCCTGATAGCGATGCATTGCCCGCACCTGCCAGTTTTCCCCCTGGAGGGAAAAATAACCGCCTCTTTGGATACTCTTGAGATCGTAGCGATGGCGCTCCCCATCCGGCAGGGGGCTCAGGGCGCGGATGGCTGCCAGGCGCAAACGAAAACGTTTTTCTTCAGCGGTATCGAGTTTCGACATGTGACAATGCTCCTACAGCTATCAGATGGATCGCTCCCATCATTCAGAGGCTCCGTTATACCCCATCAAACCCCAGCAGACTCCTTGGCCTGACGCGCCAGGGTGTGGGGGTCGGCATGTCGGCGCATGCGGCTGTTGAGGTCAGACATGGTGTTGCTGATGCCCCGGGCGTTTTGTTCGGCATTTTCAAAAATATCCAACAGCTCTGATTGGGCCATTTCATACTCTTTGCAGGCCGCTTCCAGATCATCAATACGAATCATTCCTTCGGCATTCATCCGCGCTGTGGCCACGGTGGTTTGGCGCACCTGCTCAGCGGTTTGGCGAATGGTGCTGCTGGCCGCATCCATGATTTGAGCGGCACTGCTTACCAGTTGGGCCTGCTGGGCGGCGGCGGCTTTCACAGCCAGGGCGTTTTGAACGCTGGGAAGCAAAATATTGGTGACCCGCCCCACCAGCTTTTGCACTTGCCGGCAGTTGTTGATCAAATTTTCCGCCCCCATGCGGGATTGGATGTTCAATTGATCCACTGTCTGGAGATCGATCACCAGGGTGGAAAGATCGTTGGTGAGATAGGTCAGGGCCTGATTGCGCAGGGGGTCGGACTCCAGGGTTCGGGCTTGATTGAGTTGCTGCCAAACCAGCTGCCCCTGATAGATGGCGGTCTGGAGAGCCTCCTGGGTGCTGAATAGATGATTGGCGATCATCCCCAGCTCCGTGGCGTTGTGCAGCGCCTTGTCCCGCTCGGTCCAGAGGTGGCGCTTGAGGGCATCGATGGTGGAGGCCACCGTATCCCGGCGCTCGTTGATCAGAACCATCACCTCCTCTTTTTTGGGAAGCCGCATCACGGTCCGTTTGATAAAACCAAACACCTTGCCTTCGAACTTCCCCTCGGTGGCAGCCACCACATGGGGGTTGACCAGATCCAACTGGGCCTTGATCTCCATCAACCCCTTGGCCACCGGATTTTCAACGTTGATGGTCTGCATCACCGGCCCGATTTTGGTATCCATCAAGGAGACCTGCCGGGTATTGGCATCCATGGCCGGTTTGCCCAGGGCATAGAGCTCGGTGGTGATGGCGATATCGGAAGGATTTTTTAAAATCGCCTGCACCAGCTGATGGGCTTCCTGGTGGAGGCGCTCATCCTGGGCCGTATCCAAAAAGTCTGGGCGAACCGGGACGATGGTTTCGGGGGTTTGCACCGCCCCGGCCCCAGGAACAGCCAGGGAGCCCTGGGAGGGGGCGTTGGGAGCCAAAGCGGTTGGCTGATCTGCCAGTGAATCCGGGGTGGAGGTGGTGACGGAGGGGAGGTTGTCCATCTATCTGGCTTCCTTCTGCGAGGTTCGATTCTGTTTTGGTCGGAAAAGTATCAATATTTTTGTTTGAGGAATCCCTGCTCCACCTGAAATTCGTGGAGTTCTCCCTGATCCAGATGTTTTTGCAGTTTGGCGACATTGGCCTGAAGCTCAGCCAATTGCTGGATCAGTTCGGCTTGTTGGGCGGTTCTGGCCGCTGGTTTGAGATCCACAAAAGAGCCAAGCAATTTGGGCAGGTGGGTGGTGGCCAGCTGTTCCAGATCGAAGGTGGTCTCTGAACCCGGAGATTTTTCCCGGGCGTGGGGAATGGTGTTCCAGAGGAGATCGATGAGCTGCTCACAGGGGAGGAGGATGGCGATATCGAGGGGAACCAGACGAATTCGCTCGTTGAGTTGGGTCAACTGCTCCTTGACCAGCCGCTCCGGCGCCCCCGGGTCGGGTTTAACCGCCTGCTCGATCACTTCCTGGGCCACCTCCGAGGCTTTTTCACCCCGAGCGCGAGCGATGAGAAAGATCGTCAGGCCAATGCCGACGGCCCCCCCCACCAGGAACGAAAAAAGCGTGCCTGGACGAAAAAAATATTGCACCAGATAGGCGGACAAAAAACCCACAGCCACCCCAAACATGATGCTCTTGGTTTTGTCATCCATTCATTTATTCCAGATAGCTGAAAAATAGTTGATTCCAATCATCTCACCCACCCCCATCATAGCCCATTGCTGAGGGAAGTTCTATCCGCACAACACCAAGCCCCCCTCCTCCCCCAGCCACCACCATAGCCACCATCAGAACACTCCAATCAGCTGCTAATCCCACCAAATTTTCCAGAAAACCCAACTGCGTACCCCCACTTTGCCAGAGGTACAAAAGATGATCATTGCAAAAACATCACCCCACCCCCCAAGGATCCGCCCCATTGAAACGTCCAAACAAACAGATGAATAATGATGCGTCCCTGGCCAATCAATGCGAGGATAGCCCCCTCAACGCATCCATTGTAGACAGAGCCAAAACCACCCAGGCGTGAGTCATGGATAAACTTGCCCAACAAGCCCAGCAAGGGGACCAAGCCGCTTTTGCCTCCCTGCTGGAGAGCCATTATGAGCGCATCCACAGGCTCTGCTACCGCTGGACCGGTCATACCCAGGATGCCGAAGATCTGGCCCAGGAGGTGTGCATCACCCTGGCTCGGGCCATCACCGGCTATCGTGGGGAGTGCGCCTTTGCCACCTGGGTCTATCGCATCACCCTGAACACCGCCCGGGATTATCATCGCAGCCAAAAACGACGAGGGGAGCGGGAGCGTGGTGGCGCCGATGAAGCCACCGCAGCTGATCCAGCACCCGATCCGGAGCGGGCGCTGATCTCCCGGCTGATCCTCCACTGCATTTCCCTCCTGCCCGAACCCCTTCGGGGGGCGGTGTTGCTGGTCCATGCCGAAGGCCTCAACCACCGCCAGGCTGGAGAAACTTTGGAGTGTGCCGAGGGCACCATCTCCTGGCGTTTATCCGAAGCCCGAAAAAATCTCGCCACCTGCCTGGAACAGGGAGGCTGAACCATGACCCCCCATCGACTCGACGACGACACCCTCAACACCGCCTTCAAGGATCATCCCGTCCCCCCCGCTGATGATCGCGCCAAAAAAGCGGCGATTGAGGCCGGTATGGCAGAATTTTATCGACTGCGCGAAAAAAAATTCCAAGGATCTTCTTCCCCCCATCGTCTGACCTCCCAAACGAGACACTTTTTCCAACGCATGGGAGAATGGATGATGAATACGAAAACCTTGACCGCCACTGGCGCCCTGGCCACCTGTGCCCTTCTGGCACTGGTTATTTCCAGCCAACAACCCTCTCGCCTCACCTCCGCCCCCGACGACACCCTCATCGTCGCCAGTGAGCAGGCCCAGCAGGCCCAGCGGTCCCCCACCCTGGCCTCTCAAGCCAAAACAGCCAGGGAGGAGACCCCTCTCCCCCGGGAAACCCTCACCGCCACCGGCCAAACCAGTAGCGAGCCCCTCCCTGTCGCCGACAGGATCGGATCCATGGGGAACACCACTCTCGCCGCTTCCGGTCAGGATGAAGGTGCCGCCGCCAAAGCCCCCCTTTCAAACGACACATTTCTCATGGCCAGCAATCAAGCGGCTCCAGCCATGAAACCCGGCTCCGCCCTTCGAAAAAGCGCTCCCCTCAAAGAGGCCCGGATCCAGCCCAGTCCAACTCCCGAAGCCAAACGCCGCCAAGCTGCGATTGAGCTGGAAGAGATGGCCCCCATGAGTGAGCCTCCAGCACCCATGGTAGCCGAGATGAGTGGCTTGGACGCATCCATGGGGGGTGCCAAAGGGAATGCCATCGCCTCCTCCAGTTCTGCCCTTACCAGCAAAAAAGCCGCGCCCTCGCAACCACAACCCCGCAGCTATGCCGATGCCCTCCGGCAATACCGGGCCACCCCCTCCTCTCCAAAAGCCGATAGCGCCCAACCCGAGGGGCGGTTGCGCACCAAACAAAAGCAGTCAGCCCCCACCTCCGCCACCAGGGCGCTCCCGGGCAAATCAGCCAAACGCGCCGCCCCCTTCAATGGCGCACGCCCCACCGCCCAATCCTTCCTGGCATCCCCTGGCAATTCACTCATGGCCCAACCCCTCATGGCCATTGCTGGTGATCAAGCCGTCGCGCCCCCTCCAACCCTGGAGCGGGATCGCCACGAAGAGTATAAGACCAATCCCGTCAAGAGAGTCAGCGAAGCGCCGGTCTCCACTTTTTCGGTGGATGTGGATACCGCCTCCTATAGCTTTGTGCGACGCCTGATCAACCGGGGCCGCCTCCCCGCGCCCAACGCCGTGCGGGTGGAGGAGATGATCAACTATTTTGACTATGATTATGCTGTCCCCACCGATCTGGAAAAACCGTTCCAGCCCAACGTCTCCCTCTTTCCCACCCCCTGGAACCCCAACACCCGCCTGATGCAGATCGGCATCAAGGGCTACGCCCTGGCCGATGGTCAAAAACCCCGGAGCAATCTGGTCTTTCTGCTGGATGTTTCCGGCTCCATGAGCAGTCGGGACAAGCTCCCCCTGCTGAAACAATCCCTCCGTCTGTTGATCAACACCCTGGAGCCACAAGACACCATCGCCATCGCCGTCTATGCGGGGGCTGCAGGTAGCGTGCTGGAGCCCACTCCGGTGAAAGAGCGTCATAAAATTTTGGCTGCCCTGGATCAGCTCCAGGCGGGGGGGTCCACCGCTGGCGGGGCCGGGATTGAACTGGCCTACTCTCTGGCTGAAGGAAATTTTCAAAAGGATGCGGTCAACCGGGTGATCCTGGCGACCGATGGGGATTTTAACGTGGGTGTGGCCAACCATGAAGCCCTCAAGGGACTCATCGCCCGCAAACGCAAAAGCGGTATTTTTCTCTCGGTGCTGGGGTTTGGCCAGGGCAACTATAACGACCAATTGATGCAGACGCTGGCCCAAAACGGCAACGGGATCGCAGCCTACATCGACACCCTCAGCGAAGCCCGCAAGGTGTTGGTCGAAGAGGCCTCAGCCAATCTTTTCCCCATCGCCCGGGATGTCAAAATCCAGGTGGAGTTCAACCCCCAACGGGTGGCGGAATATCGCCTCATCGGCTATGAAACCCGCCATCTGAATCGGGCTGACTTTAACAACGATCAGGTGGATGCCGGGGATGTGGGCTCAGGGCACAGCGTGACGGCTCTCTATGAAATCACCCCGGTAGGCAGTGTGGGGTTGATGGATGAACTGCGCTATGGCCGCAACAGCCAGGCCAAAGCCCAGGCAAAGAGTGTGACCAACGGGGCAAGTGGGACAGAGCCTGTAACCGGAGAAATGGCCTTCCTGAAAATGCGCTACAAGCTGCCCGGCGAAGCCCAGAGCCGCCTGATGAGTCAGGCCATCACCGATGCCGATCTCTCCACCAGCGTGGACAACGCCCCCCGGGAGAGCCGTTTTGCCACAGCCGTTGCAGCCTTCGCCCAGCTGTTGCGGGGAGGAACCCACCTCCAGGGGTTTGAATATGACGAAATCATCGCCCTGGCCCAAAGCGCCAAGGGGGATGATCCCTTTGGCTACCGGGCGGAATTTATCTCGATGGTGCGTCTGGCAGCCTCTCTGGAGAGATAATCACTTCGGTCTCATTTCCGGAATCCCCAAGCACTCCGGGATCCCGGAACGCATATAGCAATTCAAATCAAGAATTGGACATATGCCGCTGTACTTTTTCTGTCATTCCCGCGAATGCGGGAATCCAGGGGGGCTGGCGCGAACCTTTCCAAAATCTTGTATCACTTTCAGCAAAACACCGGCCTTTCTTGAAGATTTGGTTTTTCCTTGAGGGCAATCATCAGCTCCCTGGATCCCCGCCTTCGCGGGGATGACGAGTCAGGGAAGAATGTCCAATTTTGAGATAGAACTGCTAAACGATATGCCGATGTCGATTGGGGTCAAAATGAGGTCGACTGGAGTCAAAGTTTAAACCCAATACAGGGAGCCCCCCCTTCACCCAGCGGTCAACTCGGTGATGGCAGCCAACAGCCTTTTTTTCCGAATCGGCTTGGTGATGTGAAGATCACAACCGGCAGCCATGATCTGCTCCGACTCTTCAGCCATGGCGTGGGCGGTCAGGGCGATGATGGGGGTGGGGTTGGTGTGGCTCTGAGCCTCCCAGGTTCGAATCTGCCGAGTGGCCTCATAGCCATCCATCACCGGCATCTGGATATCCATCAAAACCAGATCGAAATGTTGGTCCTTAAAGTGGACCACCGCCTCCGCCCCATTTTCCGCCATCACCAGCCGGTGCCGGGTTTTGCGCAAGAAAGCCTGAATCAACAGCCGGTTGTCCTCAGCGTCATCCACCAACAAAATCTGCAAGTCCATTTCATCAGGTGAGGTGTCTGGCGTTTCCCCTCCCTTGGCGCTGGGGTGAGCCTCATCGGCCCGTGGAATGGTGACGCTGGATTCCACCGCTGAAAACGGGACTGTAAAGAGAAAAGAGCTACCCCGCCCCGCACTGCTTTCCAAGCGGATTTCCCCACCCATCAGATCCGCCAACCGCCGGCAGATGGTCAGCCCCAGACCCGTGCCGCCATGACTGCGGGTGATGGAAGAGTCGGCCTGGGTGAAGGGCCGAAAAATTTCCTGCTGTTTTTCCCGGGGAATGCCTGGCCCGGTATCGGTCACAGTAAAAAGGAGGTGATCTTCTGTGGCCCGATCCACTTGAAGCGTCACCCGGCCCTGTTTGGTAAATTTAACAGCGTTACCGGTCAGGTTGAGGAGCACCTGCCGCAGCCGGGTGGGATCCCCCCGTACCAGCTTGGGAATCCCCTCCCCCACTCCAGCTGTCAGCTCGATCCCCTTGTCCTGAGCGGTCAAAGCAAACAGGGCCATGGTTTCATCGATCAACTTTCGCAGATCAAAAGGAACCAGTTCCAGTTTCAGCTGCCCTGCTTCGATTTTGGAAAGATCGAGGATATCGTTGATGAGCGCCAGCAGCGTCTCACCGGAGCGGTTGAGAGTCTTGACATACCACGCCTGGGTATCGCTCAGCTTGGTCTCCTTCAATAGCTCCCCCATGCCCAGAATGGCATTCATGGGGGTGCGAATTTCATGGCTCATGATGGCCAAAAATTCACTCTTGGCCAAAGTCGCCTGCATCGCCTTGGCGTTGGCCTCACTCAGCTCCCGGTTGAGGCGGGAGAGGGTCAGATGACGATAGAGAATGATCAAGCTGATGACGACAAAGGCCAGGACCATTTTCAAAATCAGATCATGATCGATCTGATGTTGGATCTTCACATGGGCCCAACGATCGGTGATGGTACGTCGATCCTGATCGGTGAGAGAATCAATGGCCTTGTTGAAGACGCTGATCAGAAGGGTTTGATCCAGATGGGCGGCAATGTGAAATTCATTGGAAAAATCCAACTGACCGGCAATCTTGACCCCGGTAATACCCGCCTCCTGGGCGGCATAGCTGATAGCAGGGATGGTATCGAGAAAGGCATAAATCCGACCGTCCCGGAGCTGTTCCAAACCTTCGCGGATATTGTCTGTCTCAATGATATCCACCTCTTGATCCAAAGCCCGGAGGCGATCCACCAAAGAGTAGCCCCGAACAACACCAATGGATTTATCGAGAACGGCACTGGCATCCTGAATAAAAAGTGCCTCGCTGCGGGTGGCGATGGCGGTTGCGGTTTTATAGTAGGGCTTGGAAAAGAGCATCTCCCGAGCCCGCTCGTCACTGTAGCCAGCGGCTGACAGAATATCGCACTGCCGCTGTCGAAATTTTTCCTTTGATTCTTCCCAGCTGCGGGTTTGAATCAAGCGGATGGTCACACCCAGGCGGGTCGCCATCATCTGGACAAAATCGGCTGCAATCCCCTCGTGGCGACGAACATGGTTGATCCGCTCAAACGGCATCCAATCCGGATCGACACACATGGTGATGCGATCCTCTTGACTCAGGAATGCCTTTTCCGCCTCGCTGAGAAGCACCCGAACCTGCAAGGTGTCGCCGCCATGCTGATGTCCACCGAGCCAGGTTTCCCGGAGTTTGCGTTTTTCATCGAGGGAAACCGTCTGCATCGCCTTTTGAAAAATATCGCGCAGCAGTGGCCAATCCTTGCGCACACCGATGCGATCATAGAATTGATCCCCCCCTTCAAAATGAGCCTCCCCGGTGACAAAAACGCTGGAGATGGCTGTCTCCAGAATCAGATGCTCGATAGCTGCTGCCACCCCCACCGTGGCATCCACCTCACCAAAGGCCACCGCCTTGATGGTTTCCAGGGTGTTGGGTTTCGTGATCACCTGGATGCCGGGATATTGCTTGGCCAAAAATTCCTGATAGTAAAACCCTTCGACCACCGCCACACTGCGACCATCCTGTTCCAGCTTGGCCAGGCTGTTGACCGGCTGGCGATCCAGACGCATGAAAATGGCTGGAGGATCCTTGATAATCGGTTCGGTAAAGAGAGCATAGGCACTGCGGTCCGGGGTCTTGACAATATTGCCCATCACGTCGATTTCCCGGTTTTGGAGCATGGTCAAAAATTCATTCCAACCCGGACCAGTCACATAGTCGATGGTGATCCCGAGCTTGGTGGCCAACAGATTCAACAGATCGATGGTGTAACCTTGGGCCCGTCCTTCGGAATAAAAATTAAACGGCGGCCAATCTTTTTCGTTGTGAACCCGGATAACGGGATGTTTTTCGATCCAGGCCAGCTCCTCTGGAGATAAATGCAGCCCACTCTCCCCGTTCGAAGCCATCTGGGGCGTGAGGCTCATACTCTGCAACGGCACCCACTCCTGAACAATGCGATCAAAGGTGCCATCCAGCTTGATTTCATCCAATATCCGCTGCCATTGCCGCACCACCGCAGCATCGGTATTCAGTGAAAAGGCCAGATAGGCGGGCAGATCCTTCACCGCTTGAACCGCCTGAAGCAGCTCTGGATCGACCCCCGCTTTCTGGGCAGTATGGGCCATGGTGATGTTGCTGTTGATCCAAAGATCGATCTCCCCATTAACCAAGGCTTGAATGCCCTTGGCCGGATCTGGAAAGGGGATCACCTGATAGCCGTTATCCAGCAACCACCGCTCCGAGGCATAGCCGCTCACCGCCCCGGTTCGCAGAGCTTTCAAGTTGCTCCCATAGGGCTCCTTGCGGCCAAACAGATAGAGCATCTCCGGGATCAACGGACCGACCCACTGAAACAGTTTTTCTCTGGCCGGGGTACGTGAAGGGGGCAGCAAGGCGGTGTTGGGCTCCTCCTGGGCTCTCTGGAAGGCTTCCGACCACAGCTCAATGTGGATGGGATCCTCCCGCCCCATCCGCTGTAAAATTTCCCGAACCACCTCTACCCCAAGCCCGGTCAGGCGACCCTCTTTCATAAAACTGACCGGGGGAATGTTGGGGGCCAAAATGGTTACTTGGTGTTTCTGTTCCCCGGTCCAGCGGTGGATGATCCGGGACAACTCCTCCCGGGATATCTGCTCTATTCCGTCATCCAACATTTTCAAGAGCCCACGATCACCATCCTTGACCGCTGAACGCAGGGTAAGCAGGTCGATGGAATCAGCCGCAGTGCGGATTTTCTCTATGCCATCCAACTGATTGAGATAGTGCAGCCCGATGACGTGTTCCATCAAAAAAGCATCCACCTGTTGATTCAGAGCGGCTTGCACGACCTCTTCGTAGAGGTCAAACTCTACCTTGATGGCGTTGGGGGCTTGTTTGGAGAGCAGATCGCTATGAAAATCGGATTTGACCACCCCCACCCGCAAGCCATCCAAACTTGAGATACCAGTAGCCTGTATGGGAGGGCAGAAGAAAAGGGTGGAGCGAAGCTCGAAGAAGGATAAACTGAAATCAAATTGCAGGTCCCGCTCCGGGGTATAAAAAACCCCGCCCAGAATCTGGATCTCCCCACTCTTCACCTGAGCCATGGCCTCGTTCCAGGGAAGCAATTCAAACTGGATGGGCTGCCCGGTTTTTTGCGACCAGAGTTGCCAAAAATCGATGAGCGCTCCAGATAATTGACCCGCCT
This sequence comes from Magnetococcales bacterium, assembly GCA_015232395.1. Taxonomy (NCBI): domain Bacteria; kingdom Pseudomonadati; phylum Pseudomonadota; class Magnetococcia; order Magnetococcales; species Magnetococcales bacterium. Next base: position 23,012 of record JADFZT010000015.1, read on the forward strand.
CATCGGTAAAGACGTAAGGACGGGTTTCCGAAACGGCGATGGTGAGTGGATCGTCAGCGGCCCCCTGGGCTGGCAGGGGTTGGAGCTGAAAAACGCAAAAAACAAGGAAAACGACCACAGGCAACAACAGCCTGCAAAACCACCCAATGGCTCTCGCTACTGAAAGCCCTGAACTGGCTGGATTGTGATGCCAACAAGTTTGGCTGCCATTCATCAAAAACGTCCCTGTCTTCCATCCACCATCCACGCACCCTCAGAGTCGCTTCAAGACAAAGCGACAGACATCATAACAGACTATGCCTGCAACGGGGAATTTAATGCCTTGCTCCAAGAGAAAAATATTCACCCTGTCGAACCTGGGGGGCTTGACGCAAAAAGTGATACTTGACGCTGTTAGAGTGGATCAGAATGATTGAAAATATCACATCTGAGGCTGAAACAGGATACCGTTTCAATGCCCCTCAACCAAAGAGATACGGCCAGGTTCGATCTGTTGCAACAAATTTTTTCAATGTCGAAATAACGATTTTTGTCGAAATAACGATTTTTCAATATCCCAGGCATCGAAGCCACTATTTACCTGAGATAGCCGACTGAAGGTGAAGTGAAACCAGCAATATTTCCAGACTTAATGTCTTCTGTCAGAGTTTGTGATAGGACATTAACAATTTGGTCTTTCCTGTTAACCCGTTTGACAAAAACAGTCTGGATTTATCGGACTCATTCTTGTATTGTCTTGTAGATACTTGTTGTTTTCCGTCACGTTTTTTTGGAGTATCTTTTTTGCTTCGCTCCAGCAGAGCCAGGGCTTATCCTCAGACAGGAAACAGTCTTTCTGAAAGTTTCATATAAGTTTTTGCTGTATTTCTTTTATTATTTTAAGAAATTTCAAACACTCGGGCTTCCAAACTTTTCCGTCAAAGGTCTATTAAATGGTTTCCACTGCGGTCGACTCTCCTCCACCGACTGAAGCCCTGCAGCAGGCACTCCTGGGGGTTGATAGAATTCAAGCCCGTGCCATCGTTAAAGATTATTCCCAGGATCGCTCCCCTTTCGAGCTGGTGGAAGAACTATTCGTTCCAGTCATGGAGGAGATTGGGCAAGGCTGGGAAGCGGGTGAGATCGCTCTCTCCCAGGTCTACATGAGCGGACAGATCTGTGCTGAGCTGGCCGATGGCCTGGCGTGGGAAGCCTCGGAAAAACCCTGGCCCCAACCCCCCATGGCGATCTGTGTGCTGGAAGATTACCACCTACTGGGCAAGCAGATGGTCTACAGCGCCCTGAAGGCCAGCGGCTATGACCTCATCGACTATGGGCGGATGGATATCGACGCTCTGCTGGAGCGGGTCAAAAAGGACGGCATCCAGCTGCTTTTGGTCTCCGCCCTCATGTTGCGTGCCGCCTTACGGGTCAAGGTGCTCAGAGCCCGCCTCCAAGCCGAAGGGTTGCAAGTCCGCCTGGTGGTAGGGGGGGCACCTTTTCGATTCGATGCCAAACTCTGGCAGGAGGTGGGGGCGGATGCCATGGCCCGCAATACCGCTGAAGCCCTGACCGTAGTGAGGGAGCTGTCATGAATCATTCCCCTTCCCCCATGACCTCCCTGCAACGGGTACTCACCACCCTGGGCCACCAGGAGCCGGATCGGGTACCGCTTTTTCTGCTCTTTACCGTCACCGGAGCCCAGGAGATGGGACTCTCCATCCGGGACTATTTTTCCAGCGCCAAAAGTGTCGCGGAAGGCCAGTTGCGCCTGAGAAAAAAATATCACAACGACTGCCTCTATGGCTTTTTCTACGCCGCCATCGAAACCGAAGCCTGGGGGGCGGATGTGATCTGGTTCGAGGATGGCCCTCCCAACGCCGGAGCCCCCATCCTCCGCACCCCTGCCGATATCGACCGTTTAACCCCACCCGACATCCTGAAAACCCCCTGCCTGGCCCGGGTGTTGGAAGCCCAATCCCGGATGAAGGAAAAAATCGGTGACGAGGCCCCCATCATCGGTGTCGCCATCTCCCCTTTTTCCCTGCCGGTGATGCAGATGGGGTTTGGCCCCTATCTGGATCTGATCTACAACGACCGCCCCCGCTTCCACCAGCTGATGGCCCTCAACGAAGCCTTCACCGTCGCTTGGGCCAACGCCCAACTGGCTGCGGGAGCCACCGCCATCTGCTACTTCGACCCCATCTCCTCCACCACCACCATTCCCCCTGAACTCTACCGGGAAACGGGACAAACCGTAGCCAAGCGCACCATCAACGCCATCAACGGCCCCACCGCCACCCATTTTGCCTCGGGCCGGAGCTTATCCATCCTGGATGATGTGGCGGAAACAGGAACGGCCGTAGCCGGCATCAGCACTGAAGAGGATCTGACACAAATCAAAGCAGCCTGCCAGGGAAAACTGACGATTCTCGGCAACCTCAACGGGGTGGAGATGCGCCGCTGGCGACCGGAAGAGGCTGAAGCCCGGGTCAAAGAGGTGATCCGACAAGCAGGAGCCGGGGGAGGGTTCATTCTTTCGGATAACCACGGGGAAATCCCCTACCAAATTTCCCACGAAGTGCTGGAAGCGATCTCCCAGGCGGTGCGTCGCTGGGGAAATTATCCTCTGGAATGGGTCACCCAGCCGGAAAGTGACCGCCATGAAAGCTGATCTCACCATTTTGGTTTGTGGTCACCTCCATCGGGAGGTGGAAGCAGCCGTTGCCGCTGAAGGGTTGCGGGTGGAAGTCAAAACTTTCAGCGCTGACTGTGATCAACCCCTCTCTCACGCCGATGAACTGCTCAAAACAGCGAACGCCTGCCCGGGAGAGGTGATGGCTCTGGAGGGCGGATGTCTGACCCCCCACCGGGAGCGATTGACCAAAGCGGGCATCACCCTGTTTGGAGAGGCCCTCTGTTTTGAACTCCTCGCCAGCCAGGAACTCCTGGCAACCCCTCTGGACCAGGGAGCCCACCTGCTGACACCGGGACTGCTGCAAAATTGGCGAGAGAAGGCTGCCCGGTGGAATTTTACCCCGGAGCAGGCCAAAAGCTATTTTCAGGAGAGCGGCAGCCATCTGTTGCTTCTGGACACCGGTATTGATCCAGAGACCGAAACACACCTCAACGCCTTTGCCGATTATACGGGACTTCCCGCCCAGTGCCTGCCGGTGGGATTGGCCTATCTGGGCGCCAGGCTTTCGGCCCTGGTTTACCAGGAACGCCTCACCCTTCAAAAACAAGAGCTGCTGAGCCGCAACCGACAGCTGGCCGATGCCGCCATGCTGGTGCAGCTGACCGGGCAATTGACGGTTTTTTTAACCGAAGAGGCGGTGATTCAAGGCACGTTGGAGCTTTTCAACATGCTTTGTGCCCCGGAAAAGATCTCTTTTGCCCCCATGGGGAGTCCAGAGACCGCTCCCCTTTTCAACTATCCCGAGCCCCTGTCCCCTGAATCCATGACGGCAGAGAGTCAAACATTAACAGCCATCACCGAAAGCGGCCCTCTTGGCGAAGATGGTTTTGATCTGGTACTCACCAATCAAAACCAAACCATGGGGGTGTTGCGGGTGGCGGGGATCGCTTTTCCCCAACATCGAGACCGTTATCTCAACCAGGCGATCCAGGTGGCACCGGTCGCCGGGCTTGCCATCGCCAACGCCCGCACCATGCAGGCCCGGGAGCGGGATGCCAAACGCATCGCCACCTTGAATCACACCCTGGCCCAACGTCTGGCCGAACTGCACGCCGTCAACGATGAACTCGAAGCCTTCACCTATTCGGTCTCCCACGATCTGCGCAGCCCCCTACGCGCCATCGACGGCTTCAGCGCGGCCCTGATGCGGGAATATGGAGAACAGCTCGAAGGCAAATCAAACCACTATCTCACCCGGGTACGGGCCGGGGCCACGCGCATGGGGCAGCTCATCGACGATCTGCTCAAACTCTCCCGCTCCACACGGGGGGAGATGAACAGGAGCAGCTGTGATCTCAGCCTCATGGCAGAAGAGGTGATAGCGGCTCTGCGCGCCAAGGAGCCACAACGCCAGGTCGAAGTACAGATCGAAACAGGGCTGCAAGCCGATGCCGACGCCCGATTCGTGCGGGTGGCGTTGGAAAACCTCCTGGGCAACGCCTGGAAATATACCGGTCGCACCCCCAATCCACGAATTACCATGAGCCGGGATGGCGACCATTTTGTCATCGGTGACAATGGTGCCGGGTTTGATATGGCCTATGCCAAGCGGCTGTTTCAACCCTTTCAACGATTGCACGACGAAACTGAATTTGAAGGCAGCGGCATCGGCTTGAGTACGGTTAAAAGAGTGATCCAGCGCCACGGCGGCGATATTCGCGTTGAATCAGCTGTCGGCGAGGGGACTCGCTTTTATTTTAGTCTGGAACCAGAGGAGAGTTCATCATGAACCAACCCACTATTTTTCTGGTAGAAGATAATCCAGACGATGTGGAGCTGACCCTCAAAGTGCTCCAGGACCATCATTTTCATGCCCATGTAGAGGTTGCCCGGGATGGTGCCGAAGCGGTCGCATTCCTGACAGGGGCCAAAAAATCCCTCAGAGGCAAGTGGCCCCCCCACGTCATCCTGCTGGATTTGAATCTGCCCAAGCTGCCCGGCCTTGCCGTCTTGCGCCATTTGCGAAACGACCCCCTCATGGCCTGCACACCGGTCATCGTACTCACCACCTCCGACGACGCCCACGAATGCGATGAATGCTATAATGAAGGCGCTACCAGCTTCATTCGCAAACCGGTCGCCTATGAGCAATTCGAAAAAGTAATCCAGCAACTGGGTCATTATTGGCTTGACCTCAACATGCCACCCCCCCGGAAAATTCAGGGCTTATGAATAATCCGGTCAACGTGCTGATCGTCGACGACTCTCCCGACGATGCCGAACTCCTTGGCATGGAACTCTCCAGCAATGGCCTCCACGCCCATTGGCGACGGGTGGATGATGAACCGGGCCTATTAGCCGCCTATCGGGAAGAGCCATGGGATGTGGTGCTGTGCGATATCCGCATGCCCCACCTGAGCACGGAACGGGTCTTGGAAATCACCCGGGAAACCGATCCTGACACCCCGGTGATCATCATTTCCGGAACCGTGAATGAAGCCGACGCCATCAATTTTTTCAAGGCTGGCGCCCGTGATTTTCTCTCCAAGGATAATCTCGCCCGGCTGCCCATGGCCATTCGCCGGGAAATGGTGGAGCATGATTCCCGCCAGGCCCGGCGTCAGGCAGAGGAGCAGTTGCGACATCGGGAATCCCACCTGCGTTCCCTGCTCAATGCCATGGCCGAAGGGGTCTATGTGGTCGATATGGATGGCCTCTGCACCACCGTCAACCCCGCCTGTATCCAGCTGCTTGGTTACGATAGTGCTGATGATCTCATCGGCCAACAGATGCATGAACTGGTTCACCACACCCATAGCGATGGCCGCGCCTCCCCCAGAGAAACCTGCCCCATTCATAATGTCATTGAGACGGGAACCCCCTTCAAGGAAAGCGATCAGTTCCTGTGGCGTCGGGATGGCAGTGGCTTTCCCGCCTCCATTCAGGCTGTGGCTCTGAAGGATGGGGATGTGGTGACCGGAGCAGTAATCACCTTTTGGGATATCAGCGAGGAGCGGGCCGCCGCCCAAGCTTTGCAGGCCAGTGAGGAGCGCTATAAACTAGCCGAAAATGCCGTCAATGATGGGGTTTGGGATTGGAATATTCTGGAAAATACCGTCTACTATTCCCCCCGCTGGAAGGAAATTTTGGGCTTCCGGGACGACGAACTGCCCAATACGGAATCATCCTTCTTCGATCTGGTCCACCCAGAGGACAAAACCGCTGTCAATCTGGCTATTGAGAACCATTTGGAAAAGAACGAACGCTACGCCCTTGAGTTTCGTCTGCGGCACAAAGACGGCAGTTACCGCTGGATTTTGAGTCGGGGAGAAGCGGTCCGGAACGAGGATGGCCAACCGATCCGCATGATCGGCTCCATCAGCGACATTACTGAACGCAAGCGGATGTATGATGCCCTCTCAGAGAGCGAAACCCGGCTGCGCTCCATCCTCGACTATGCCCCCGCCTTGATCTCCACCAAGGATCTGGAAGGCACGATCACGCTGGTCAACCCCCGTTTTTCGGTCCTGGCAGGCCCTTCTCCGGAAGATTTCATTGGCAAAAACGTCTACGACCTTTTCCCCCACGATATCGCCGATGCCCTGTGGAAAAATGATTTGGCGGCCCGCGAAGGTCCAGTAGAGGTGGAAGAGGTCGTCGGCCACAAAGATGGCACCCTGCACACCTACCTGACCACCAAGTTTCCGTTAACGGATGAATCGGGGGCTCTTTTCGGCACCTGCGCCATCTCCACGGATATCACCGACCGCAAGGAGATGGAAGCCGCTTTACGCAAAAGTGAAGATCAATTCCGCTCGCTGGTGGAATCCACCTCCGATTGGATCTGGGAACTCGATACCGAGGCCAATTTCAATTATGTCTCCCCCCGGGTGAAGGAAATCCTGGGTTATGAGCCCGAAGAAATTGTTGGCAAGCTGACCGGTTTTGATCTCATGCCCGGGGAAGAAGCCGAAAAAATCCGCCAAAAATATATCGAATTCGTAGCCGCAGCCAAACCCTTCAACAACATGGTCAACGTCAACCTCCACAAGGATGGACGACAAGTGATCATGGAGTCCAGCGGTCGTCCTTTTTTTAATGAATCAGGCAAGCTCCTTGGGTTTCGCGGTATCGACCGGGATATCACTGAACGCATACACGCTGAGGAGGCTCTGAAAGAGAGGTTGAAGGAGCTGGCATGCCTCTATGCTGTCAATCGCTATATGCAGGAAGATTTAAGCATTGACGATTTTTGCAGCCTCACCGTCAAACGCACGGTGTCAGCCATGCAGCATCCGGAATTGGCTGTACCGATCATTGAGCTGCACGACCGGCAAATCACCACCGACAAATATTCGGAAAAACTCTTTCACAACCTCCAGCAAACCATCCGCGTCAAAGGGGAGGCCATCGGCAGCTTCAGGATCTACTATTCCGAAGAAAAACCCTTCCTGATTCCAGAAGCACAAAACCTGGTCAACGCCATTGCCGAAACCATTGGCCGCTGGCTTGAACGCAAGGAGGCGGAAACGGAACTGATCGAAACCCGGGATGCCGCAAACAAGGCCAATCGCGTCAAAAGTATTTTTCTGGCCACCATGTCCCACGAAATTCGCACTCCCATGAACGCCATCCTGGGCATGGCTGAACTACTCACCGAGACCAGGCTTAGCGAAACCCAAGCGTGGTACGTCAACACCATCAATCGCTCGGCTGAAACACTCCTGGCCCTTATCAACGACATTCTCGACCTTTCCAAGGTGGAGGCGGGTCAACTGACCTTGGAGGAAACGTCCCTCAGCCCGGAACTCTTGATCGACAACATTTTGGATCTTTTTTCCCTCACAGCCATGGAAAAAGGAATCACGCTCACCTCTTCAATTGATAAAGGCGTTCCCGAAAAGCTCCTGGGGGATCCCACCCGATTGCGGCAGGTGCTGCAAAATTTGGTTGGCAATGCCATCAAATTTACCAATCAGGGGGAGGTCAGGGTTACGGTAACCAGTGATGCCAATCATCTGGTCACATTCACGGTAATCGACAACGGCATCGGCATTCCCAAAGCACGACAAGGCGATATTTTTCAGCCCTTTACCCAAGCAGACTCCTCCACCACCCGCAAACACGGCGGAACAGGCCTGGGGCTGGCCATCTGTCGGCGGCTGGCTGAATTGATGAAAGGCCAAATCACCCTGAAAAGCCAGCCCGGGGAGGGCAGTACATTCACATTGACCGTGCCTTTAAAGTTGGCTCCAAAGGAGGACTCCTCAGCTAAAAAGAAAAGGAAAACCAAGAAAACCAAGAAAACCAAGCGCCTTCTCTCCCCCGAGACGACCTTTTCCGAAGTGGGCCTAAAAATATTACTGGTGGACGACGCTGAGGATAACCGGCTTTTGATCCAGGCCTTCATGAAAAAGACCCCACACCATTTGACCATGGCCGAAAATGGTGAAGAGGCGGTCAGCCTGTTTAAAGACGGCCTCTTTGATATCGTGCTGATGGACATTCAGATGCCGGTGATGGATGGCTATGAGGCCACCCAAAACATTCGCGCCTGGGAAAAAGAAAACAACAGACTTCCCACCCCCATCCTGGCTTTAACTGCCCATGTCATGATGGAGGAAGCGGAAAAAATCAAGGCCGCCGGGTGTGATCTGCACTTGGCGAAACCCATTCGCAAACAGCGGCTGATTGAGGCAATCAACACATTCAGGCCAGACTCCGGGGAAAGCAGCTGATCCCTTCAAAAAAGGGGGGGAGCTTAGTCGGACGGACTGGTATTGATCCATCATCAGGAACGGAAAAGTTCCCCCACATTAAATTCAAGCGAATTTTGGCTGATGAGTTGGCATTTTGTTCGATTCAGGGCAAAATGTCATTTCTCAGGAGAAAAACCGGTAAATTGCTGCCGGGTTGAGAATGGATCATCTACGAAGAAGAGGTAGAATCGGAACATTTCGCTTTGCGCCTGTTTTGAGTCATTAGCGGAGTTATTGAATGCGTTGGATCAAATCAGCCACTCTGGCCATCCTGCTGGTAGCCTTCGGTCTATTGGCTCTGAAATTCAATCAAACAGAAGAGGTGGTCCACCAAGTCAATTTCAATCAAATTGCTGAAGAGGCGAGCCCCAAAACAGTGGATAATCGACCTGTTTTGCGGGTGGCTGTGGCTGCCATGATCTCCCCCAAGGAGACCAAAAAATATTATAACGAACTCCTCCGCCTCATCGGCCAGCGCCTGGGCATGCGCACTGAATTTTACCAGCGCAAAACCTACGCCGAAATCAACGACCTGCTGGAGACGAAACAGATTGACACCGCCTTTGTCTGTGCCGGCCCCTATGTGTCGGGACATGAAAAATTTGGCATGGAAATCATCGCTGTGCCGGTGGTCAACGATCAGCCACTCTATTATTCCTATTTTCTGGTCCACCGCGATAGCCCCATCACCACCTTTGCAGAACTGCGGGGCAAGCGTTTTGCCTTTACCGATCCGGACTCCAACACCGGACGCCTGGTCCCCACCTATGTACTGGCGCAACAGGATGAAACCCCCGAATCCTTCTTTGGCGAAACCTTTTTTACCCACAGCCACGACAATTCCATTCAAGCAGTCGCCGAAGGTCTTGCCGACGGGGCGGCGGTGGATTCGCTGATCTGGGATTTTATGGATCGGATCAATCCCAAATACACCCGTTTTACCCGAATTATCGAAAAATCTCCCCCTTACGGCATCCCCCCGATTGTTGTTCATCCCGATCTGCCCCTGGCCACCAAAGAGCGCCTGCGACAGATATTTACAGAACTTCACAACGATCCAGAGGCCATTCCCTTGTTGCGCCTGCTTCAAATCCAACGATTCGATTCGGGCAACGATGAGATATACGACTCGGTGCGGCTCATGGAAAATTGGCTCCACGACCACAACCAGGACCTCTGATCATGGGGCTTTCTCTCCGGCAACGGATTTTTCTGCGCCTGGAAGGATTGCTGATCCTGCTGATCATCGCTGTTTTTATTTCAACAGCCGCCTTTGATATTCCCAACCATTATCGTGACAGCAAGGCGCTTTACGGCAAGCAGGCCCACATTCTGGCACGACAATCCTCTGAACTGATTTTGTGGGATGACCGATTTGGACTAAAAAAACTACTGACAAAAGTCGTTCAGAGTGACGAAGCCATTGGTTACGCCTTTATCGAAAACAATACCGTTCCTCTGGTGCATACCTTTGCCAAAGGTGTTCCCCAAGAATTGTTGGCGCTTTATTCGGCAAGGGTTTCGGTAGAAGCGCCAGATAACATCACCCTGGAGGATGAACAGGGACAAATCTGGTTTAATATCAGTGTCAGACTTGAGGATAGCGGCACAACCCTTCATATGGGTATCGCCAAAAAAGTTCTTTTTCAGCGGAGCATCCACGATCTTAAAGGCGCGGCTGTTTTCATGCTGGTGCTCTTTTTGATCGGTACGGCCATCGCCAAAGGCATCACGTCGGTCACCACCCTGGAAGTGGATGCCGCCACAGACTCCCTCAAACGCAGCGAAGAACGATTCCGCTCAGTCACCCAATCCGCCTCGGACGCCATCATATCCGTTGACCACGAAGGCCGGATTTTATCCTGGAACAGAGGCGCTGAAATGATCTTCGGATATAGCCAGGATGAAATTTTGGGGCAACCCGTTGATCGCATTATTCCGGAACGATACCGCCAGAGTCATCATGCTTCCTTTGATGTAGCAGTCAAGATCGGCACCACCAAATTGGCAGGTCAAGCACTCGAATTGATGGCTTTACACAAAGATGGTCATGAATGTCAGGTGGAACTCACCCTGGGGGATTGGACCATTGGCAAAGTGCACTATTTTTCTGCTGTCATTCGGGATATTTCCGAGCGCAAAAAAGCCGAGGAAGCCCTTCGGGGCAAGAAGGTCGCTGAGGCGGCCAACCAGGCCAAGAGCCATTTTTTGGCCACCATGTCCCACGAAATTCGCACGCCCCTTAATTCCATCCTGGGTATGGGTGAACTCCTGAGGGAAACCCAGCTGAACGAAACCCAGGCCTGGTATGTCAAAACCCTCTCCAGCTCAGGAAATACCCTCTTTAACCTGATCAACGATATTCTCGACCTGTCGAAAGTGGAAGCGGGCCAATTGACTCTGGAACACGCCCCGTTCAACCTCAAACAACTGGTGGAAGAGAGCTACGAGCTGTTTACCTTTTCCGCTCTGGAAAAGGGAATCGCCTTTGACTATCAATTCGGTGAAGGGCTTTCCCAGTGGGTGATGGGTGACCAAACCCGGTTGCGGCAGGTGTTGTTAAACCTGATCGGCAACGCCATTAAATTTACCCAGCATGGCTCGGTCACCTTGACTGTGGAGGAGAGAAAGGAAGGAAAAATCGCCTTTGTCGTCACCGATACCGGCCCGGGTATTCCCAAAGAAAAACAGGCGGAAATTTTCCATCCCTTCACCCAAGCCGATACCTCCACCACCCGAGCTTATGGTGGAACGGGTCTCGGGCTCACGATCTGTCGGCGACTGGCGAATCTGATGGGAGGGGGAATCACCCTACAGAGCACAGCCGGTCAAGGTAGCGCCTTTACCTTTACAGCACCGCTTCCAGCTGCCGGGTCGGGAGAAATGGTGACCGTGGAGGCGCTGACATCTGAAATGCCCAGCCCTTCCGGAATTACCCCCGCTAATAAGGCTGAACAGAGCCTGAAAATATTGTTGGTGGATGATGCCCTGGATAACAGGCTGTTAGTGCAGGCTTTCCTGAAAAAAAGCCCCCACCGATTGGTCATGGCCGAAAATGGAGCCGATGCCGTTGCCCAATTTAAAAGCCAACAGTTCGATCTGGTCTTTATGGACATCCAGATGCCGGTGATGGATGGCTATCAGGCGACCCGAAAAATTCGTGCCTGGGAGGTCGAAACCGGTGCCAAGCCCACACCCATTCTGGCCTTGACCGCCCACGCCTTGACCGAAGAGTCGGAGCAGATCAAGGCGGCTGGGTGTGATCTGCACCTGACCAAACCAATCCAAAAAAAACGTCTTCTGGGTGCCATCCATCAGTTCATGGGATAATATCTGCGCCATCCACCAAACAGCATGGCAGACCAATCAGCCCAAGCAACCATGGCAAGTGCTGGACTTTATTTTTCCTTCCAAAACATCCTGATAACGGGGTTTCAAAACATGCCGGGCATCTCAAAAAATGATCTCCTGACGATATGGGATGAGTTGAAAGCCGACGACCGGATGGCCTCATTCCCCCAAGGGTGGAAGGAACATTTTATCATTTTTTTTGAGGATTTTGCTGAAACCCTGGCCCTGGAGCCTGCTGAATCATTGGAGCTGTTTCAAGAGGCCTTCACCATTTTTTCCCAATGGGGCGATGGCTATCCCGATCCCTCTCTGCTCAGTTATCTGTTGCACCTGAAAAAATATCGCCCAGACTGTTTCCGGCAATATACCGCCAACCATGAAATCCCGGAGGGATTGGCTGAGTGGGTGATCAATAACAAAACCTTTCCTCTGACCCGTGAGATCAATGCCGCCCTCACCTCAAGCCCCAACCCCATGCGGGTGAGAGAAGTTTTTATCGAGCTACAGGAGCAGGTCGATGCCTTTGTCGAAAAACATCACTGCCGCCACATCCTGCCCTACGATGGGCGCTCCACGGATCAGATCTATTTGATGACGGGTCATATCGATCTTATAGTCGATGCCTTGTTGGCCACAGAAACAGACCCTCCCGGCTGAGAGGTCGGGGTGACGGGGAGTCCTGCTTGAAGAGATGCCGGGACCAGATTTATTTTGGCGGGGGAGAAGGGGCTGGCGGGGATGGTTTGGGGGCTTGGGCAGCCATGGATTTGGCCACGGTTTCCACCAGTCGATTGGCCAACACCCGGCTGATATTGAGGTTGAGGTTGGCAATGATGTGGGGAAAAAATTTCATCTTCTGGTTCATGGTCTTATAGTCAAAAATCAACACTTCCACTTCACTGGCCGCCACCACATCCGCCGTGCGTTCGGTCTCCTGGACAAAACCGATCTCCCCGAAGATCTGACCCGGCCCCAGCACCGCTACTTTCATCGCCTCGCCGTTGGCATGGCGGATGATATCCACATTGCCGGATAAAATCAGCGCCATGGAGCGGCCTATGGAACCCTGCTTCACCACCAGATCGCCACTGGCAAAAGTCCGCATCTCCGAAATCAGCACCGCCCGCTTGATCTGAAATTTGGTCATACCGTGGAACAGGGGGCTCTTGTCCAACACATCCTTCTGAATACTCAAGCCAAGAATCTGGGTGATGCCGATCAGGCGTACCCGGGCCATGATCACCGGTGTCACGAGCAAGTCCGCCACCAGGGCAAAAAACATGGCCGCCGCTGAAAGCGCCCCGAACTGGGCAATAATGGTAAAATTGGAAAAAGTCAGAACGCTGAAACCCAGCAACAGGGAAAAACTGGTGGTCACCACCGGCACCACTTCAGCCCGAACCGTCCGCCTGACCGCAAGCCACAGATTGGAAGTCAGACGACACTCCTCGTTATAACGGGAGAGCAGGTGGATGGTATTGTCGATGCCGATGCCGATGGCGATCACCGCCAACATGGCGGTACCCGGGTTGATGGGGATATCCAGAAGGGCCATCAGGCCAAACACCATAATGATGGGAATCAGGTTGGGAACCAGGGAGATGAGCCCCCCCTTCAGGGAGGTGAACATCCCCGACATGATGATAAAAATCACCCCCAACAACATTGCCAGAGACTCCATCTGGCCCAGCATCAGGTTTTGAGCCGCTGAATTGATCATCAGGTTTTCACCCACCACGGACGCATTCACGCCAGTCCCGGAAAACCGCTGCACGGTATGTTTTAAATCCCGGATATAGCGGTTCAGGGTGTGGGAGTCGTGGACGTTGTGGCGTACCATGATGATCGCCTGACGATAATCTTCACTCACATAGTCAGATAAATCCTCGGGATCAAAAAAGAGCAAATACTGTTCGATCATCTCCCGGTTTTCAGGAAGTGTAAAAAACCGACTATCGTTGCGATGGAAAACCTGGTTGACCCGGGAGAGCACATCGACCAGGGATAGGTGGCTGTCATAAATCCCTTGCTGGTCCATATAATCCTCAATCTTGACCAATTTTCCCAAATAAGCCGGATCCCTGAAAACCCCCTCCTTTTGGGACTCCAGGTGGATGAAAAAAACTTTCATCCCGGCCAAATCTTCATGAATCAGATCGGTCTGAACAATCAGGGGTTGATCGGTCTTGAAATAGGAGAGGGGATCGTTGGTTACCTTGAGGCTGGCGGCCTGATAGAGAAAACTCCCCGTCACCAGCAGGGTCACAAACAGGATGGACTTGGGATAGTGGTGGATCAATCCTTCCAGCTCCACAGCCAGATTGGCGGCCCAGCCCTTTTGACCCAAGGAAGCTGCCCCGACATTTTTTTTCACCGGACCAAAAGTCACCAGCATCAGGGGAATCACCAGGACAGTCACCACGGCATTGATGGCCATGGCCAGGGTCGCGGCATAGGCAAAATCCTGAATCAAGCTGATGGAACTCATGGCGTTGCTGGCAAACCCCAAGGCGGTGGTCAGGGTGGTCAAAAAAAGCGGCACCCCCATGTGCTTCATCATAAAATAGATCGCCTGGCGCCGCCCTTCCCGCCCCTTCCCGGGATTCCCCTGAAAATAGGCAGAGAGCATGAAAGTATCCTCAGTGGAGCCGATCACCACCACCAGGGAGGGCAACATGGCACTCAAAATATTGATGGGAATGCCAAGCCATCCCATCAGGCCGAAGGTCCACAAAAGACAGATGGCCGAAGTGGTCAGAGGAATGAGCGCTGCCAAAAAGCTGCGCAAAAAGAACAAGATGGAGAGAATCAACAACAAGCCCGACAAGGGGGCCAGGGTGACCATGTCTGAATAAAGATTGTCCTTTATTTCAGCTGTGACCCGGGGGGAGCCCACCTGAAAAATCTCCTGAAAGGCCCCACCCTGCTCCTGAATAATTCTCTCAAACGCCCCATGTACCCGCTCTTCGAACCCCTCCTGCTGCTGGGGGTCCACCACGCTCACGGTGATGGCCGTAACCTGACCATTGGGGGATATCAGGTTGTGGACCAGCAGCTGATCCTGAACCGCCTTGTTTTGGATTTGGGCGATTTTTTCCGGAATTTCCGGTACCTCTCCAAGCAGTGGCCCAAAGGTGACAGCCCCTTGGGAATAGCCCACCGTCCGAGCTGAAAAAAGGCTTTCCACCTCGCTCACATAGGGCAGGGATTGCAAAGAGTCGTGAATATTTTTCAGGTCGGCCAGGCGCGCCGGGGTCCAGAGGTCGGGATCCCGGAGATAAAAAATGGTTTTGTTGTCGGAGCCAAACCGGTTGACAATGCGATCATAGACGGGCTTGTCGGGATTGGAATCACTGATCAGACTGTTAAAGCTGGTATCCACCTTGAGATCCGGCAGACCCACGGCGGAGAGAACAGAAAACAGAACGAGCAAAAAGAGGGTGACGACCCGATGGTTGGCCCCAAAGAGCATGAAACGCAAAAACATGGCCCAGCTCCGACCTCTTTGACGGTGTGGTGTGGTCCCTGCCGGTCATCCCATCCAAAAGCCCCCTCCGGGCAGGGATACCAACACTTGAAAAAATGCTCAGCAGCCCAACGGCAAGACCATCAGGGCATATGCTTGCGGGAAGCTATCCATCGTTGGCTGAACATTTCCCCCGGGGTGGCGGTCTCGGCAAAATCCCGTTTGAGGGTCTCCAGGGTGGTTTTGTGACCGGTTTGCCGATTTTCCATGACGATGGTATCAGCCCGCCATAAATTTCCGTCCAGTTGCACCGGATCGTTGTTGAATTGTTGTTTTATCAAAACCCCCTCTTTTCGATCGTAATATTCAATCGAAGTCACAAAGAGAGACTCTTTGGCGATCAACAAGCGGCGAAATCGGTAGGGGGAGAGTTGTTGCAACCTCTCCTCCTGTAAAAAAGCATCCACCACATAACAACGCCCCCCGGCACAGGGGCGATCCCCTCTACGAACGTAGTGGTATTTATCCGGGTTTTCAGCCAACAGATCCTCTGGGGTAAAGTCGATACCCATGAAGCGCCCCTCCCCGCCGCCCCCAGGCATCATGCGCACCATCTGGCCCCCCAGGCTGGGGAGATAGACCCACTGCTCCCCGCCTTTTTTTCGGAGCCGGATCAGAAGAGCCACCCCCTGAACGGCAGCAGGTTCATCCAGAATCAGAAGATATTTTTGCAGATCCGGATCATCCAAGCGCTGGAAGCGCCGCCATTTGCGTTCCAGGGTTCGTCCCCTTGGATCCAATCGGCTGACACGCTGCTCCACAAATTCAAAGGGGCGCTGGTGACGGGCAATCGTGTGCGCCATAATCTGGGGAGCGGTGATTCCCTCGTCATCTTCCTCCGAAAGCAGCCCGGATGCTTGGCCCTCTTCCACGCCCACCTCTTGTGCCAATACTGTCTCTTGGGCTGGTGCCGCTCCTTGTGCCGATTCCGTCCCCTGCACCAGCGTTGCCCCAGCCAGGGTAGAGGCCGCAATCCCGGTGGTTTTATCCAGCGTCAGACCGGTGATGGGGGTCGTGGTAATCCGGGCACCACTCGCCAAAGCCAGCCCAGGGACGGGAGCTGCGATAATCCGGCTGGCTTGGTTGAGCTTGTGATCGCCCCCCCCCTTCTCTGGGGTGGACTCGTCGGCCACAGCCACACCGATGGAGCAGATGAGCCAGCCAAGAACACACCACAGCTTACCTCTCCCTTTCATCGATACCATTCCCTCCCCAAAATGGTCTCTACGCTTGAAAAGCCCGACGATCCGTCATCCATTCAGGATAGCAACGAAAAGCCGGACTTGTCAGGGCTCGGTCAGTTCACCTCTTCATCGTCCGGATAGCCGTGTTTATTTTCCATCAGGATGGAACTACCCAGATCGAGGATAAAGTTGACCGGTTTTTCTGCGGTTTCCCCCACTCCATTGCTGCCATCAGCTGCGACCTCCCCTTGGGATTGAGCCTCTACGCCTTGGGCGACAGCCTCTTCCTCAAGATTGGGCATGGCTCTGTTTTCGGTATTTGAAGGCAGAGCCGGTGCAGAATCAAGCTCTTCATCCGGGTAATCTTCAGCCAAGATTTCATCCAAAATTTGAATGGGTTCAGCAGGCAAAAAACTGGCTGCGGCGGGCATTTTCAAGGTGGCTATCTCCACACCCAGGTCCCTCAGACGGCTTTGGGTAAGGGGAGAGAGTTGACCGTTGGTCCAGAGGATTTTGCCCTTTGTTCCCGGGGAGTCCGGAAAGCCATCCATCCAACCGGCCATCTTTTGGGTCCAGGGGAGATAGTCGGCCCAGAGTGGCAAAACCTGGTGCTGATTTTCATCTTGGAAAAACACGACATCGTTCAGGATTTCAATGGACAAAACCCGGGCCTGCCCTTCCTGATATGCCAAAATCATCTCAGCGACTCTTTGATCCTGGCGGCAGCTTATTTCATTGGTGGCGCCAGCTGTCTTGCGGATAAAGTCATCCCGTCCCGTCACCCCTTCAAGCCGGGCCATGGCATCCACCAAAATGGTCTGATGACGGGGGGTGCAGTGATCGTGGAGAAGAAAGTCCTCAACCTCTGATTCGGTCATACCGATTTTTACCAACGCCTCGCCATTCATGGTCATCAGGGTGGAAGGAGATTTTTCCTTGAGCACATCCTGGACATAGCCGGTGGCGTTGACGGTGGTGAGGGCGATTTCAGCAGCTGGACCGATGGGCGCTACAGACATGGCAACAGTGACGGTGGCCTTCCCGGCAAACTGCGCCCAGGTGAGATCGGTCAGCTCCTCCTGCAACAAGGGGTTACTGGTGTAGGGATCGACGTTCAACTGGGCAGCCAGCTTGCGTTTGGCAGAATTAAAACCCACCAACTCTTTCATGCCAGCCATATCGTCACGCTCATCCTCAGGCCCCTTGCCCCAGTTTTTGATGGCGTTGTTCAAATCCTCCCAGGCTTGGCCCACCCCGGCAGGAATATCCTTCAGGGTCTTGACCGGATCCCGAAGAATATTTTCGGAGATGGTCAGGGGCATCACAGCCGCATTGGCCAGGGATTGCATATAGGCGTCGGTTTTTTTGACCGTGCGAATGGCCGCAATCGCCTCGATCTCCCGAGCACTCTCCACCAATCGATCATCACCGTTGGCGGATAGATTTTGAATGGCGGAGGTGAGGCTGTAGCCATTCATCCGGCCATCGTTGGTCACCTCTGGTTCAATCCGATAATGTTCCCCGACCAAAGCCTCAGCTCCCAAAAGATCGACCGCCTGGAAGGTAGGTAAGGGTTCGAAAGTCTCGGCCGGAAGCGTCGCCGCACTCCCCGGAAAAAGCCCGAGTGAACACAAGAAAAAAAGCACTGCCGAAACAGGAGAGAAAAATCGTTGCATGGTCTACTCCGAAAAAATGGAAAAAAAGCCTGAATCAATGGTGGTAAACCCGACACCCCCCCAGGCTCCCAAAAGGGCCTTCGTCACAAGCCCCCTCAGAAAAAAATCCGGTCTGGCAATCGGACCGGAAATGAGAATGGAGCAGTTTAACCGATATCCCTGGGGAGTTACCCGAAAAATCGCTTGGACTTACGATCCGGGCCAAAACCCGATACAAACCATTTTTCAGGCGAATTCCTCTGCCGGAAGGGGCGCAATTCAGGTATATTATCGGTCAATATGGTTAAAAGCATCGCCAACCATCACCATGGCCGACCATCAAAATTTGACGATGACTTCCTCCACTCTGAAGGTCAAAAAAGGCCTGATCGCCTGCCACGAATGCGATCTGCTACACCGGGAAGCCCCTCTCCCCAAGGGGGGAGAAGCGGTGTGTGTTCGCTGTGGCACCCTGCTTATGCGGGATATTCCCAACAGTATCGACCGCATCCTGGCCCTTTCCTACAGCGGCCTGATTTTTTTTGCCATCTCCAATCTTTTTCCCATCCTGACCCTGCGTACCGGGGATCGAATCAGTGACTGCACCCTTTTTTCCGGTAGCATGGCCCTGTGGGAAGCGGGTATGGGGGAGTTGGGGGTGCTGTTTTTTTTCACCACCCTTCTGGCTCCTCTCTTCACCTTCATCGGCTTGATATTTATTTTTCTACCCCTAAAATTCAACAAAACCCCCAGCTATCTGGTACCGGCTTTCAAGGCTATCCTCGCCATCGAACCCTGGGGTATGGTGGGGGTGTATATACTTGCGGTGATGGTCGCTATCGTCAAACTGGTGGATATGGCCACGGTGATTTACGGTTATGCCCTCTATTCCTGGTTCGTGCTGCTCTTTATCACGGCCAAAGTGATCTCCTCCCTGAACCCTAAAATGGTCTGGGACAGAGTGGATTATTCCCTGGAATCCACCAACCAAGCGAGCCCACCCTCTTGAACCAACACACCCTCACAGCAGCCCGGGCAGGCCTTCTCAGCTGCCACACCTGCGACCTGCTGGTGGAAAAACCGGATGGGCAGGAGAGCCACCATCTCCACTGCCCCCGTTGCCACTCCGCCCTGCACAGCCGCATCCCGGACAGCCTTTCCAAAACCTGGGCCTTGGTTTTGACCGCCTTTATTCTCTATATTCCAGCCAACCTGTTGCCGGTCATGACGGTGATCCAACTGGGCTCCGGGGCACCAAAAACCATCCTCGGGGGGGTGATCGCCCTTTATGAAGCCCAGATGTGGCCCCTGGCTCTGATCGTTTTTGTCGCCAGTGTGGTGGTTCCCCTGATGAAGCTCCTGGTGCTCATTTATTTACTCATCTCGGTTCGCTCCGGCTCCCGGGACCGCCTGATGGACCGCACCCAACTCTACCGGGTGGCGGAAACCTTCGGCCACTGGTCCATGGTGGATGTTTTTCTGGTGGGTATTTTGGTATCGGTGGTGCAGCTGGACGCCCTGGCCACCATCGAACCGGGGCTTGGAGCCTCTTTTTTCGGCGCTGTAGTGGTCATCACCATGTTTGCTGCCAAAACGTTCGATCCCAGGCTGATCTGGGATGTATTGGAGGAGAGGAATGGAAAAAGGCAGCTTGGATGATCTTCCCGTTGACGAACTTCCCCAGGTGCAAACCAAATCCGGGGGAGGTCGCATCTCCCTGGTCTGGATCATTCCTCTGGTGGCGACACTGGTGGGTGGCTGGCTGGCTTATAAGACCCTCGCCGAACAGGGTCCGCTGGTCACCATCACCTTTCGCAACGCTGAAGGTTTGAAGGCGGGCAAAACCCTCATCAAACACAAGGATGTGGAAATCGGCAAAGTGGAATCCGTGGAGCTGAGCGAAGATTTTTCCCACGTCAAGCTCCGCGCTCGCCTGAGCCCATCCACAGCCGATGCCCTGACCGGCAATACCAAATTTTGGGTGGTGCGCCCCCGCATGAGCCTGCGAGGGGTCTCCGGATTGGGTACCCTGTTGGGAGGGGCCTACATCGAAATGGAGCCGGGCAAGGGACCACCGAAAAAAACCTTTGCCGGATTGGAAACCCCCCCCGTGGTCCGGGCCGATACTGCCGGGGTTAAATTTATGCTGGAGGCGGATACCCTGGGTTCCCTCGAAGCGGGCACGCCGATCTATCACCGGGATATCCAGGTGGGTGAAATTCTCCACTATGAAATGAACGAAGACAACAAAGGGGTCAGCATCCACGCCTTTGTGAAGATGCCCCACTCCTGGTTGGTGCGGTCCAACACCCAGTTTTGGCGGGCGAGTGGGGTGGATGTCTCTCTGGATTCCGAAGGTTTTCGTCTCCGTACCGCTTCCCTGGAACGACTCCTGATGGGGGGCATCGCCTTCAACACCCCCGAAACCCTGGAAGAGGCCCCGGTGATCCAGGATGGCCACCGGTTTCCGTTATATACCGATCAGGAATCGATCCACGAACAGGGCTACACCCGCAAAGTCTCCTTTGTGCTCTTTTTTAATGGCTCGGTGCGGGGTTTGAGCATCGGGGCTCCGGTGGAGTTCAAGGGGATCAAAATCGGCCTGGTCACCGACATCAATCTGGAATATGACATCGGCAAGAGCACCTTCCGGGTGCCGGTTCTGGTGCAGATTGAGCCGGAGAGAGTCCGGGAAATCAACAGTGACGGCTCCCCCACCGGGCCGGGTTCCGACGCCCTGCTGGAAGAGCTGGTAGCCCGGGGTTTGCGGGCGCGTTTGACCACCGGCAGCTTTCTCACCGGACAGCTCTTTGTGGAGCTGGATCTCTTCCCGGACGCCCCCATTCTGCTTACCGGGGGATCCAAACAGTATCAGGAGCTGCCCACCATTCCCTCCAGCATTGAGGAGATCACGGCTTCAGTGACCGATTTCCTCAAAAAAATTCAGGCACTCCCCTTGCAGAAGATGTCTGACGAACTGGTGGAAATTTTGGAAGGGGTCAACAAATCGGTCAATGCCCCGGAAGTGCTCGACAGCATTAAATCTCTGGACGCCGCTCTCAAAGAGATCGATCTGGTGGCGAAAAACATCAACAAGGATGTCATTCCCACAGCCGGAGAACTCACGAAAGTCCTGAAAGCTGCTGAAAAAACCCTGAAGCAGGTGGATCAGACCTTCGCCTTGGTAGACAAGACAATTGCCCCCCAATCCCCGCTTTATTATAACGTGGTGGATTCCGCCAAGGAGTTGCGAAACATGGCCCGTTCCATTCGTGCCTTTGTGGATCTCCTGGAACGCAACCCACAATCCCTGCTGTTGGGCAACGACTAAAGAGGCATTCACGGCCATGGCACCCACTTTTTCACGCGCTTCCCTCTTGATATCGGCACTTGTCGCCGTGCTCCTGACCGCCTGCTCCGTGGTTCAAAACAAGGTGGAGATCCAATATTTCGTTCTCAATCCAGCGGTCGACAGCTTGTTGGAGGGGGTGGATTATGAAAAAACCAAAGCGTTGGCCGTGGAGCTGGGACCGGTGGAAATCCCCAACTATCTCAACCGCCCCCACGTGGTGACACGCCAAGGGGAAAGCTCTTTGCACTTTCAGGACAACTATCAATGGGCCGGTTACCTGAGGGAAAACATTTCCCGGGTTCTCTCCCGAAATCTGGCTCAAAATCTTGGCATCAGCCAAGTACGCATACTCCCGGGAACCCGGCTCCCTGATGCCGACTATCGCATCGAAGTGGATATTGAAACCTTTGAGCCGGATGCCACAGGAGCCGTTTACCTTTCGGTCCAATGGTGGGTTTTTGAGTTGGACGACGATGTCCCTTCCATCTCAAAAACAACCCACCTGCGCAGTGAAGCCCTTGAGGTGGTCAGCTATCCCAACATGGTCAATGCCATGAGCCACACCTTGGGCCTTTTTTCCCAGGAGCTGGCCCGGGGGCTGGTGGCGCTGGAGATGGAAATCCCCCGCCAGGCGATCCCCTGACCCGCCCCCGATATCGTCTCTTTTTTCAGCTGACCTGCTTAAGATCCAAATCTGAAACATCCCCCGGCGCGCTTCAGGCTTGAACCCAAGCTTACGGGTTCCCAACCCACCTGGGCGCCTCCTCCCCTTCCCGCCCCTCTTCGCCAACTCTTGGCCGACCCCATCTATTTCAGAGTTTCCCCCCCTCCCAAAGCCCGGTTTATCCCATTCCTTGAAAGATCAGTTGCATTTTGCAAAGCAATTTGCCGAAAGCCCTTCCTTCATCCAAGCCATCATCACAACAGACTGAATTATAACAACAATTTTTTTGGCCGCCAATTTGCGGTTCTTTATTGCAAACAGCCGATTCACAGTTATTACCATTGATTTGAGACGGAGGAAAGGAGCCTATCATGGCCCATTATCTGGTTACCGGCGGGTGTGGATTTATCGGATCTCACCTGGTGAAAGCCCTTCTTGAGAAGGGTGACAGGGTGCGTATTTTGGATAACCTGGCTACCGGACAAGTGGAAAACGTGCCTGAAGCGTGTGAGATGATCATCGGCGATGTTGCAGACCGAGTGACCGTTGCCCGAGCCATGGATGGCATCGATGGCTGTTTTCATCTGGCAGCCGTGGCCTCCAAGCCCCGCTCCAACGAGGTGTGGTACGATGCCCATCGGATCAACCTGTCAGGAACCATCAACATTTTTGATGCTGCCCGCCGACCGAAGAGCGTGGTGCCCGTGGTCTATGCCTCCTCAGCAGCGGTGTATGGTGACAATGCCACACCCCGTTTGAAGGAAAATGACACCACCCACCCTCTGAACACTTTTGCGGCCGACAAGCTTGGCTGTGAACTCCATGCCCGAGCCGCTTTTTTGATGCATGGTGTCCCCACCACCGGTTTTCGTATTTTCAATGTTTACGGTCCCCGACAGGATCCAAAATCTCTCCATTGCGGCGTGATCTCCCTGTTTACGGACCGCATCCAGGATAATCTGCCCCTGATCGTCCACGGTAACGGCCATCAGGTGAGGGATTTCATCCATATATCGGATGTGGTGACTTTTTTACTGGCTGGCATGAACCGCATGCCTTCAAACTATCGGGTTTTCAACCTCTGCACCGGTCAGCCCACCGCCATCAAAGACCTGGCATTGACCCTCTTTTCCATCTTCGGTCAAGATCCGGATATTCGCCACGTTCCCAGTCGTCCCGGTGAAATTCGCACCTCGGTGGGAGACCCCACTTTTGCGGCAAAAATGCTCGGGGTCAAAGCCACCCTGGGGATCGTAGAAGGGCTGCGCCAGACCCTTCCCGGTTGGAAGCCATCCGATGAACCGCCCTCACCTCAGATTCCAACCCTTTCCCCCAATCGGGTCAAGCAGCCACGGGAAAACCTGCTTCGACCCTCCGGATTTTTTTCTCCTGACCCTTTTTTCCAAAGATCCCACACCATCCTGCTACAGGAGTCGTAAAATGCAGAGAATGGAGCAGACAAAAGATCAAAAAAGAGGCTAAAAACGCATGAGGCAGGTAAAAAGCAGTCGTCAGATCAACCAACGTACCTGGGAAAAGCAGCCTTATCTGGTTTATCCTGACTTTTAAGGTCATATTTTCCACAACTGTGGATCAAAATGGGATCAAGCTGGAAAATCGGCCACCTTTCCCATGCTCTGCCAAACAGACAAACCACCGGAAAGCCTGCCATGGATCATCCTCTGAATCTGGACATCTTGGCCCGACTCAAACGGGATACCCCTGGAGGAGGGGTCGCCAGGCTGATAGACCTCTTTATTGAGGAGACCCAAACCCGGATCGAATCCATCGCCCAAGCCATTATGGCCGGAGAGATTGTTCGTCTGGAGCATGAGGCCCACACCCTGAAAAGCACGGCGGCCACTTTTGGTGCGGCGCTCCTGGAAATAACCGCCAAAGAGCTGGAAACAGCCTGCAAAAACCAGCAGATGGAACAAGCCGGGGAGCTGGCCCGACAAATTCCCGGCCTGTTCACCGCCACCCGCGAAGCCTACGGGCACTATCTGCAATCGGCGGACTAAGCCATGCCTGCCCCCCCACAACCCACCATCCTGTTGATCGAAGACAGCATCTCCCTGGCCACCCTCTATCAGGAATATCTCCAAAACGAACCCTGGCAGGTGTCCCATGTCCCAACAGGTCAGGAAGCCTTGGTTAATATCGCCGACCATCTCCCCGACGTGATACTCCTGGACCTCAAGCTCCCCGATATCAACGGCATGGAGATTTTAAAACAGATCCATGAAGCCAACCTGCCCACGGTGGTGATCATCATCACCGGCCACGGCTCCGTGGATGTGGCGGTGGAGGCGATGCGCTACGGGGCGTTTGATTTTCTCGAAAAACCCTTCAATGCCAAACGGCTGTTGGTCACGACCCGCAATGGCGTCAAACATCAGGAGCTGACCCGCACGGTTGCGACCTATCAGGAAAATTTTGATCGCAGCGGATTTCACAGCTTCATTGGATCCTCCCTGGCCATGCAGGGGATCTACCGCATCATCGAAAGTGCCGCTCCCAGCACCGCCACGGTTTTTATTACCGGCGAGTCCGGCACCGGCAAGGAGCTGTGTGCCGAAGCACTCCACAAAGAGAGCCCTCGCCGCCACAAGCCTCTCGTCACCCTCAACTGCGCCGCCATCCCCAAAGATCTGATGGAGAGCGAAATTTTTGGGCACATTCGGGGGGCTTTTACCGGTGCGGTGGGAGACCGCCAGGGAGCGGCCAATCGTGCTGATGGCGGTACGCTGTTTTTGGATGAAATCGGCGAGATGAACCTGGATCTGCAAAGCAAGCTGTTGCGCTTTATCCAGACCGGCACCTTTCAAAAGGTGGGCTCGGGGCGGATGGAAAAGGTGGATATCCGCTTTGTTTGCGCCACCAACCGCGATCCCTGGAGAGAGGTTCAGGAGGGACGTTTTCGGGAGGATCTCTACTATCGACTCAATGTCATCCCCCTCCCCCTGCCCCCCCTGCGGGAGCGCCAGGGAGATGTCCTGCTGATCGCCGCCCGTTTTTTAAAGGAATATGCCCAACAGGAACAGAAACGATTCGAGCGCTTTTCCCGGGAGGTGGCCCACATTTTTCAACGCTTTTCCTGGCCGGGAAATGTCCGCCAGTTGCAAAATGTCGTACGCAACATGGTCGTTCTCCATGACGGATTGGTGGTGACCAAGGAGATGCTCCCCCCACCCCTGGACGCCCTGACAGCTCCATCTGCCCAGCCTCCCACAACCACCTTTCCCAACCATGGTGCTCAAGGCTCGACTGGATTCACCTCCACCGAAGAGCACCTTTCCCCACACTCCCCCCAGGAGTTGATTGCAGGAGAGGATCCGTTGGCACCAGTCAGCCCCTCTCATGGGGAGCCCGGCAGCGGATCAAACAGCCGGGAAGAGCAGTTCGTTGAGCAACCCTCGACGCCGATGATCAAACCCATGTGGCAGGTGGAAAAAGAGGCCATTGAGGAGGCCATCCGCATCACAGATGGCAACATCCCCCAGGCAGCGGCCAAGCTCGAAATAAACCCCTCCACCATCTATCGCAAGCGCCAAAGCTGGAAACAGGAAAAAACCTGAACATATCTGTAGACTGGGGGTCTGAAGAGAGTAGATTAATAAGATGGACTCCAAACAGGACAACCAACAACCCACTGACCAAGATTTGCCCATCTATCCCCCAATCCTGGAAGAATCAAAAGCCATGGAAAATAAACAGATCAACACCCACCCGTGTGCCCATGATCGATCCCTGCCACTCCCCCCCCTCTTGGCAACCCTTATATTGATCGCCGGGATGCTCTTTTCCCTCTCGGGGATGGCGGCTCCCGTGCTACGAGTCGGTACCAATGTCTGGCCCGGTTATGAACCTCTTTATCTGGCCCAGGATCTGGCCCGCAATTCGGGTGACAGGGAGTGGGCCAAAAACGTACGCCTGGTAGAATATCCTTCGGCGACTGAAGTATTGCGGGCCTTTCGCAACAAAGCCCTGGAGGCGGCCGCCCTGACTCTGGATGAAGTCTTGGTGCTCAAACAAGCGCGGATTCCCGTCAAGGTGATCCTGGTGATGGATGTCTCCCACGGGGGAGATGTGATCCTGGCCCAAAAGGAGATCCAAACTTTCAGCGATCTCAAAGGCAAACGCATCGCCGTGGAAAGCAGCGCCTTGGGGGCTTATGTCCTGACCCGGGCTTTAACCATTCACGGCCTGAGCCTGGATGAAATTGAAATCGCCCACACCGACGTCAGCGCCCATGAGGAGGCTTTTTTGGCAGGCCAGGTGGATGCGGCGGTCACCTTCGAACCCGTGCGCACCAAACTCCTGAAAGCGGGTGCCCGGGAACTTTTTACCAGTCGGGAGATCCCCAACGAAGTGGTGGATGTGCTGGTGGTGCACGAAGAGGCGTTAAAGAGCCATCGGCAATCGGTTCAAAAAATGGTTTCCGGCTGGTTTGGAGCGTTGGATTATTTCGAAGATCAGCCCAAGGCAGCCGCCACCATCCTGGCTCGGCGGCTCAAGCTGACTCCGGCGGAGGTTTTGGCCAGCTTTGATGGACTGCACCTGCCGAATCTGCCTGAAAATCATCAGATGATCGGCGGGACAAACCCCAGCCTGACCGAAACCCTCAAACGACTGCGTGAAACCATGGTTTCCCAGGATCTGCTCTCCCCCCGGGTCAACCCCAAAGGACTCCTGACCAGTGCGCATCTTCCTTAAACACCCCACCTCCCAAATGGAGCGACCCATCCCAACCGGTGGATTTTATCCAGTGGGGGTCCTGGAGAAACTGTCATGATTCGGGGCCTTCCCCTACGCATACTCATCCCCCTGGTGGTGGCTCTGTTTGCCCTGTTGTTCAACGGTGCGTCCTATCTTTCCACCCGCCATCTGGTACATGAAGAGATCAACCAGGCCACCCTGCTGGAAGTGCGCAACCGTCTCAATCTGATTCAGGGGAGCATTCAACGTTTTTTGCGCCTGGACCACGTGGACGGCATTCGCCAGATCGTCTCCTCATTTGGCACTGAGCTGGATCTGGTGGTGATTTTTATCACCGACGGCGAGGGAATCATTCAATCCTCCACCCGGCAGGAGGATGAGACCCGGGCTTGGCAGGAGACCCCCTTTCCCCTGGATAAAGCCACCGTGGCCAAAGTGCTCGACACCCAGGTGGCGCAAACGAAAATTTCCCACGACCAACATTGGATTCAGGGCTATTACAGCATCTGTGGTGCAGGCAGCGCCCGCTCCCTCAGACCCAAACAGTGCGGCTTTCTCTATTATCAATCCGATTTGAGCTACCACCGGCAGATGACTGACGATTCCCTGCTGGAGCAGGCGCTTTTGACCGGAACCGGCATCGCCATAGCCGTGATGGCGCTGATCATGCTTTTTCATCTGCGCATCACCCGGCGCATCACCCGATTGGTCACCGTTCTGGAAGCCTTTGCCAACGGTAATCGCGCCATTCGGGCCGATGTCCAGGGAGCCGATGAACTCACCCGGATCGGCACCGGGGTCAACCGCGTACTGGATCATCTGCAACAGGAAGAGAGCGCCCTACGCAAAAGCGCCAGCCAACTCGCCCAGGCCCAACGCATCGCCCACATCGGCAACTGGGAGTGGGATATCAGCCACAACCGGATCGAGTGGTCCCAGGAGGTCAACCGTCTGTTTGGTTTGGAAGAGCCATCCTCCCACGACTATGACACCTATTTTTCCCGGGTCCATGTGGAGGATGTCCCCGCTGTGGAAAGAGCGATGGAGGCTGCTCTTTTGAGTGGGGAGGGGTTTGATTTTGAACATCGCATCACCCGACCGGATGGGATGATCCGGGTGGTACAGGAGATCGGTGAAATCACCCGTAATACCGATGGCGAAGCCATATTCCTCACCGGAACGGTCCAGGACATCACCGAACGCAAAAAAGCCGACCGGCTCAAAAATGAATTTGTCTCCACGGTGAGCCACGAACTGCGCACCCCCCTCACCTCCATCTATGGGGGCCTGAAAATGGTGCTGGCCGGGGTGACCGGAGAGCTGCCGCAAAAGGCCCACAAGCTGCTGACCCTGGCCTACAACAACAGCGAACGGCTCAACCTGTTGATCAACGATATTCTGGATATCCAAAAAATCGAGTCTGGGCGAATCAGCTTGCAATTCCAACCTCTGGATGCCGCCGCCCTGGCTCGCCGGGCATTGGCTGAAAATGCCGGGTATGGCGAAAAATTTGGTGTGCGATATCATTTTCTGGAGCCCATTCCGGAAGGGATCATGGTCAGAGGCGATGAACACCGCCTCTGCCAGGTGTTGGCCAATTTTCTCTCCAACGCCGCCAAATTTTCCCAATCAGGTGATGCCGTAGAGGTTCGGGTAGAGCCGGAAGGGGATTCGGTCCTTTTTTCGGTCACCGATCATGGTTCGGGCATTCCGGAAGAGTTTCAACCCCGGGTGTTCCAAAAATTTGCCCAGGCCGACTCTTCCGACACCCGACAAAAGGGCGGAACCGGTCTGGGTCTCTCCATCACCAAAGCACTGGTGGAGAGCCACCATGGCCAGATCGGCTTTGCCACCCGGGCGGATGAAGGCACCACCTTCTTTTTCCGCTTGCCCCGGTTGCGCCTTGATCCCGAAGCCTAGATCACCTCATCCTGCGCTTTTCTCACCCTCGTGCCACTCTCTCGATCATCTGGAAGAGTGCCCCCTTGGGAGAGATTAACTCTTGCCCCCTCCATCCATTTTGGAATGATCAAAACGTGAGCCGAAAACGAACCCGCCACACCACCCTGACCGAAAAAGCCAATCAGGTGAGTCGGGCGTTAAAAAAAGGGGGCTGGCTGGTACATCCCGGCCCCATCGATGCCCGTGGTGGTCGAGGGGGAGACCTTCGAGTCAAGATCAACGCTGAAAGTGGCCGAGTGCGCATCCGGGTGGCGGGGGGTGGGGTGCAGGAGCTGTTTCTCTATGGCCCGGTTGAGTTGAATCGGGTGGTGGAGAGCATCTCAACAGCGTTGGGCGCCACCGCCATCGAGTCGGTCAGTGGGGCAGAAAAAATCTAGGCTCACCATTTGTATGCCATCCGGGTAGCCGGAATCTTGTTTGGATCCCCGATCAACTGACAGAAAGCCCCCAACCAACCCCTTGATGGCCCCCGATCAAGCCCCTTATCAGCACCTCCTCACAAGCTTCTCCATTCCAACCCCCCTCAGCCTGCCGGAAAATAATTGAGCAAAATTTCCAGGTAGGAGCCGGTTTTGTCCCGCCCCTGGGTAACCCCCTTGGCAAACCGATCGGGATCGGGGCTTTTTTCCTGAAGGAGTGCGACCACCTCTTGAAATCGACGACGGCTGACAAAGCGGGGTTGATAGCCGGTGCGCCGGTTGTCGCTCAAGGTGGGGTAGAGGCGCAAGCGTGGCCGCACCCCCTCCCCCTCGGCCTTGACCATCAGGCGCGCCACCAGGCCATAGGGGGGGGCTTTGACCTTTTGGTAGCGGCCCGGGGAGTTGAATACAAAGTTACCCAGGCTATAGATAATCCAGCACCCTCCCCGCTCCTCCACCTCCTGCAACATATGCCCGCCGTGGCCCAGGATGAGATCCGCCCCCGCCTCTGCCAACCGGTCCGCCTGGCGGGTTTGACGCTGGGACTTCCAGGCATAGTTTTGCCCCCAGTGGAGAAAGGCGATAACGAACACCCCGGGATCGGCGGCTTTGAGCCGGGCAATCCGATCACCCAGCTTGTGTTCCCCAAGAGGACAAAGCCCCCCCTCGGTAGCCGTCGCATAGGTGCGATATTTGCGTCGATAATCGGGCCGGGTTTCAAAAGCCCCGAACACCGCAAACCGAAAAGGTTTTCCCCCTACCCGAGCTTGGGCGATAAAGGGCTTGGCAGAGGCTTCATAATCGGAACCTGCACCAAAGAGATGGATCTGGTGTTGGTTTAAAATGTCCAGAGTCTGGTTGAAACCCTCGCGGCCATAGTCGAAGGTGTGATTGTTGGCCAAGCTCACCACCCGAATGTTGTGGGCCAGCAGTTCCCGAGGGGTTTTTTCCACATCCCCCCAGTGGACATACTGCTTGGTTTTTT
This sequence comes from Magnetococcales bacterium, assembly GCA_015232395.1. NCBI lineage: Bacteria > Pseudomonadati > Pseudomonadota > Magnetococcia > Magnetococcales > Magnetococcales bacterium. The sequence goes on from JADFZT010000015.1 coordinate 53,205, forward strand.
TGAAAGGGGACTCCGGCAAATCGGTCAGGGGGGTTTCCAGATTGGCGATCACCAAATCGCTTTTAAGCAGACTCTCCCGCATCTTGGCCAAAGAGTGTCCATAGCCCTTCTCCTTGAGCACATTCCCCCTCCCCCGAGCCTCCAGGTCCGCCTGATAGTTTTCTCCAAAGCCGGTATCCCCCACAAAGAGCATATCCAATTGGTTAGGCTGTCCGGTTTTTTCAAGCACCAGGGTGGGCGTTGTATCGACAACGGGAAGTGCGGCTCTCTTGATGGCTTCGGCTTCGACAGGAGCTTGATCGGAAGGAGCTGGAATCTCTGGCTGGGGGCTTGCCCGGGAGGATTTGACCTTCACAACCCCGCCCGGCTCTTTCAACGCCTTCACCAATCGATCAATGGGGGGCAGGTGGAAGGAGCCTTTGACCAGCACGATATCGTCAGCTCGAAGTTCCTGCAAAACCGCCGCCGTAAAACGCTCCGGATCCTCCCCATGAAAGCCCTGCTGCCCAACGGGAACCCTCTCCCGCAGATAGGCCATATCCTCTCCCGTGGTGAAGAGCCGCGCCACCCCGGCTGCGATCACCTCATCGGCACATTCAGCATGCAGCTGGGCTGATTTGCGACCCATCTCCCGAAAGGCCCCCAACACCGCGATACGCCCCCCCTGCCCCTGGGGCTGCTGCATGGCCAGCACCTTGAGAGCCGCCTTCAGGGAGCCTGGATTGGCGTTATAGGTGTCGTCGATCAAATGAATCTGCCCGCCCTTGAATGGCAGAGTGAGGCGCTCCATACGCTTGGGCATGTTGCCAAGAGAAGCCATATCCCGAGCCGCCTGCCGCCAATCACCGCCAGCTGCTTCCACCGCAGCCAACACCGCCAGGCTGTTGGCGATCATATGTTCCCCGGCGAGAGAAAGATCGTAGGTAACCGGCTTGCCAAAAACCGTCGCTTCTACCCGACTGCCAGTGGCTGCCAGGGTGCTCTCCACCAGGCGCACGTCCGCTTCCCGATGGCGACCATAGGTGACAACACGCAGATCCTCCCGCTGCTCCGCTCTGTTTTTCAATCGGGAAAAGAGCTGCATATCCCGGTTGAGGATGGCTGTTCCACCCGGCTCCAAACCATCGATCACCTCCCCCTTCTTATCCGCGACCCCTTCCAGGGTATGGAAGTAGACCATATGGCCCCGCTGAATTTCGGTGATGATGACCACATGGGGGCGGACAAAATGGCTCTTGTCCGCTGCGGAAACGGCAATTTCAAACACCCCATAATCCAAATCCGGCGGGGTGAGGATGAGGGTTCCGGCAATCCCCCGGGCATGGTTGCGGTTTTGAATGGTGGAGCCGGTCCGGCCCTGCTTTCTCAAGATGTGCTTCAAGGTTTCGATGGTGGTGGTTTTGCCGACACTGCCGGTGATGGCGATCACCCGGCCCTGAAACCGCTCCCGGGCGGCACGGGTGAGATCATCCAGGGCCTGACGGCTGTCATCCACCAGCAGCAGCGGTTTATCTTTGGGCAGCTCCCTGGGAATCTTGTGCACCACCGCCATGGCGGCTCCATCCTTGAAAAACTGGGAAACCTGCCGACTTAGCGAAGGCCATTTTTTGAGGCCATCCCATTTGCGATCCCACGTCCGGCTCCATTTGGGGTTGGTGGTGAACATCAAATTGCCCACATGTTCATCCCCTTCCCCGGGACCAAAATCCAAAAATTTATAATATTCCACATGGGAAAAGCCTTTTACTTCCAGGTCATCGCCATTCTTGGAGATCCAGCGCCCATTCACCGCCCGGGCAATTTCCGCCCCGGTCCAGAGGGTTTTTTTTCTTTTTCGTCTCTTTATCCCCCCGCTACCTGCTCTTTTTTTATCGGACACCGAACCGTTCGGAGATAAGGAGACCTGCTTCCGAGCCGCCTCTTTCTTCGGCAGATTTTTTTTCTCCGGAATGGCGGTTTTCTTCGGGGCAGCCTTTTTCTCCAATGTCTTGGCGGTCGACCCCTGATCACCCTCCTTCGCATCTGAAATCAGTGGTGCGGATGGCTTGGATGCCCCCTTGCCCCGCTGTTGCCGATAAAGATCAATCCATCCCACCACTTTTGAGAGGTCATCACATAACAGCGTCAGCCACTCCCCGGGACGGGTATTCAGGAGGGCCAACTCCAGAGCTTGATTCGAATCCGCAGCCTGGCAGATACGCTCCCGGGAAACCCCCTCCTGCAACAGCCAACCCACCCCCGCCTCCCCCACACAGATGTATCGGCTGGCCTGCTTCTCCACCCCATCCCACACACTACGACTCTCCCCCTCCACCTTCCCTTTTTCAGTCAACAATGCATTGAGCCTCGCTGCCTTGCCTGAAAGCTTTTGGGAAAGGGTTAAAACCGGCTTGATCCCAGAAGGATCCCCCACCTGGGCCACCACACCGCGAAAGGCAAACCCCCGAATCATTTCAATAGCCAAAGGGCGCGCCAACAGCTCCCTGGTGAGAGTGCGAATACCCAGGATGATTTTTTCTGGTGGCATTCCCAGCATCCAAGCCAGGGCCGAGGCGTGCAGAGCCATGCGTGGCAGCAACCCCTTCCCCTGATTGAGGTGACCGACAACGATGGCAAAGAGGGGTCGCCCTTTATCCCAATGAATCAGCGCAGGTCGCCCCTCATGGGAGGCCAGGATAACGGTGGGATGGCCCTTGTCTCTGTGGCGCTGCATGTGCTGGTTTTCTGAGTCCGCAGAAAAGAGGCAGAGGCGTTGGGCTGGATAATCTTTGGTGAGGGCCAAAACGTTGGGGTCGTCGCCATTGATCACCACCCCCTTGCTGGCCGTTTGCATAATGCGCTGTAGAGCGTCGTTGGAGCTGGATTTTTTCCGGCTTCCTGAAGCGTCCTCCCCCACAGCCCCGAGGATGGCCGCTACGGTACAGGTATCCCGACCAAGCCCCCCTTTCGACACCTCCCTGGGGCGCGCTTCCCCAACAACCACACTCACCGATCGATCCCCAACAAGCCGCACCAAACCCTCTGATATATCCTGGGGAGGAGCCCCCTCACACCCGGATACAAAGGTGCCGCCACTGGTAGTCAACCCCACCCGCTCTCCAGCCAGGGTCAACAGATGCGCCAGGGCGTTGGCCGTGCGTCGGCGATTTCGCAACCCGGAAACAATGATCAGGGGTAGCACGCTATCCGTCCCAACCGGGAGCGGTTTTTGCCTTTTGGAAAAATCCTTCATAGCCATCCCTGACCCGTTAAATTCAACATCAACATGAGGCCGTGGCGATTCACTGCCGAACTCAAAAAAACAGGCTGCCACAGAGCGGTGGAGTGTAGCGAATCACGTTTCCATAACAAAGCCATCAGAGGGAAAATCAGAGGGGAGGGTGAAATTCAGTTTGCAGGTTTTGCTTTCAGCTTCGGGGATATTCAGCCCTCGTTTTATTCCAACAATCAACCTGACACCTGCATGCCTTTGAGTTCTCAATATTTCATCTATATTCCCAAGGCTTTGGTAAAACGGCAGGAAGCGGTATTGAACTCTTGCGAACGGAAAAAAAAGCGGGCAATGTTCTCCCATTCGCCAAGCCTCTGCCTGTTCCAAGGAAAAGGGGCTTAAACCGACCCCTGGCGCGGGTCGACACCAGCCATGGATCATTGAAAAATGCCCTATTCAGATATCACCGGAGACATTCCCCTGGAGGAGATGCCCGCCTGGGCTAAAAGCCACCTGGAAAAGCTGGTGTGGAAAAAGCACGACCGCTCCATCCTGCTCAACCGGAAAATCCTGCTCCACTCCTTGGCCCTGGGTCGTCAATTTTTGCTCAACAACCAAAAAGCCGCAGGCAATTTCAATTATCAATACGATTTTGTCTCAGGTCGTCTGGATACCGACGACAATCAGGTACGCCAAGCGGGTACCACCTGGGGGCTGGCGCTGATCAACCAATATGACCCCACCCCCACCGGGCTTGGGGCTTTGGAAACAGCGCTGGATTTTTTCGGCAAAAATACCCACCCCGGCCCGGCCCCCGGCTCCCTGCTCATCACCTATCCGGGGATGGACAAATGCGACACCGGCACCGTTGCCTTGGTGACCCTGGCCCTGATTGAATATTTACGGATGGACAAAGGCCCCAACGCCATGCTTTCGGAGGGGGAGCGACAAAAGTTCAGCGAGCGCTTGGACGGCCATCTGGCGTTTTTATGCTACATGCACCAGGATAGTGGCCACTTTTCCAAATCCCTCAACTTAAAATCCAAAAAACGCCACCCCCGCTCCAGCCCCTATTTCGATGGAGAAGCCCTCCTCGCCATGATCAAGGCCGCCCGCTATCTGGATCGCAGCGAGCTGATTCCCCTGATCGAAGAATCCGCCATGGCCATGGCCAAATTTTACACCCATAGCCAGTGGCAAAAAAAGATCGACAACACCACCACCAAGGGCTTTTTCCAATGGAGCTGCATGGCCTATTGGGAATATCAGGATGCGGGCTGGAAAGATGCCGACACCTTCGGCGATCTGCTCCTCTCCCTGGCCTGGTGGATGATCCACTCCCATCGCACGCTTTCCCGGGGGAAAAATACCGGTTATGTCTTTGAAGGATTGATCCCGGCCCTGCTGGTGGCCAAGGCCCGCAACCACGAAGCCGCCATCCACGATCTGGCCCACACCATCGATATCGGTCTGCGCAAGGTGACCAGCTGGCAGGTAGGCGGCCCCCTTCAACGGCGCAACGCCCTGCTCACCTCCCGGCCCACCTTTGACCCCCTCGCCTTTGGGGGCATCATGAACGCCCGCCAGGAACCCATTTTGCGCATTGATGTGGTGCAGCACCAAATGCACTCGGTGGTTCAAGCCCTGCGTCACATCTACACCGCTCCCCCGGCCAAGGGTACCTCCAGCCGGGTAGCCAGCTAGAGATGGCCACGCCAGATGCCATCCAGAAGGGGGCTGGAACGCCAACACCCGGGGATCTGGAAAAAATCACCCTGCCATCCCCAGCGTCTCCTTTGGCTGGCCCCATTCTGGCCGCGATCCGCACCGCTCTGATCACCGGCGAAAAGCTCCCAGAAACCCTGGATCCTTTTGATCTGGGAGTGGATGGCAACACCCGCCAGGGTCGGATATTCATCACCCTGTTTCAGCCAGGGTTGAGGCCTCTTATCGGGAGCTCCCAACGCAAGGGATTTACGGATAGCCTCAATGGGGCCATCGGTCGTCTGCGCAGGCGGCCCCGCTATGCCGATTTTGATCCAACCAGCAGCCAGAATTGCCGAATTTTGCTGGAAATTATCGTCAGGGAGCAGACCACCACCCTGGAAAAAATGCAGGACACTCTGGCGTTCGGCCCCCACCGTTTTGAGCCAGGCATTACCGGCCTCACGGTTAAGCTCAAAGGGGAAACCCGACACTATCCCCCCACCCTGGCCGTGATCCGGGGCCACCGCAGCCTGAGACAAACACTCTCCCATCTGGCCCAACAGCTCAACATCCCTACACAGGAGGAGTTGGCTGAACACCCCGTGGCATACACCCTGTTGACCAGCCGCGCCTTTGTCACCTACCAGGAGCAGGCCCTTTATCTCTACCGAGGCCTCCCCTCTCCCCCACCGCTGACCCCGAACGCCCTGAAATATCAACTCACCCAAAGCGGACGCTGGCTGTTGGAGCATATGCAGGAGGATGGCCGGTTTCTCTACTATTACCACCTGGGCAAAGATTCCGAGCGGGACCACCATTTTCCGAACAAGCCCGATTTTTACAACATTGTTCGCCATGCCGGAGGCGTGTTTGGATTACTCCGATATTATGAACGCCTCCAGGATCCAGCCTATCTTAAAGCATCACGGGGGGCGTTGATCTATCTGGAAAAGCAGTGCCGAAACCATGCTACCACCCTGGGTGAGGGGTGCTATGTCTACTACAACGCCAAGGCCAAGCTGGGGGCCAGCGGGCTCACTCTGGTGGCCATGGCGCTCTATCGGCGGCTCTCCGGGGATACCAGCTTTGATCAAACCCTCCACGGCTTGGCCCGGCATATCATCTCCCGCATCCGCCCGGATGGAGAATTTCTCGGCTTTTACATCCACCCCCGTCACAATCGGGGCAACCCCATCATCAAAACCGGCCCCAAACTCCGCAAAAAGCTCTTCTCCTTTTTCTACCCGGGAGAAGCGCTTCTGGGGCTTGCCTATTTTGTCAACTGGTGTGAACCCGACCCCAAGCTGGCAGCAGCTGTCCGCAAGGGAGCGACCAAAGCCTTGGATTTTTTGGTCCACATCCGCCCGGAACGCTATCAGGATCTCTATTCGACCATTCCCTCGGATGCTTGGTATATGCAGGCCATTGAGGCGTGGTGGGATGACCCTGAAATGCGCAACCCGGAGTGGAGCAAAGCCGCTCTGGTGGATGCGCAAAAGATGATCGAAAAAATGTATAAACCGGGAGAGACCCCCTACCCCGACTATACCGGCACCTATGCTTCCCGTTTCGGTAAGCTGGGCACCCATTATGGCAGCCTTGGCGAAGGGGTGGTGGCGGCTTTTCATCTGGCGAAAAAAACCGGCCAGCGCAACCTCGCACAAAAAATCCGCCAGGCCCTGCGCCTCCAGGCCAACGCCCTGCTCTCCACCTTTATCAGCCCCGAAGCCGGTTATCTCTGCCGCCAACCGGACAAAGGCATCGGGGCGATCCACTTCAAGATCAACCAGAGATGGACCCAGGTGGATGCCGTGCAGCATACCGGCTGTTTTTATGCCCGCTATCTGCCCCTGCTGGAAAAAAGCTCGGTGGTTGGCAAAAGACGCGCCCAGAATAAAAGAGCGCATAGCCAACCTTAAATGAGTCGCCAGCCTTAAACGTATCTGGCCTCTCAAGGGGTAGATGCCGATAACAGCAGACCCGAAAAACCATCGGCCTCGGTTGGCAGCTTAGCTGAAGCCCGATACCGGCCAACGATCCAGGCTTCTCCACCATAGGGATGGCGGGGCCATGATAAACCGACTGAGCGGAATTGCGATCATGCCCACCTCCCCTGGCCAATCCATCCTGCTAGCCATTCGCAACGGTCTGGTGACTGGAAACAAGGTTCCCCAAACCCTCGATGCCCACGATCTGGGGGTTGATTTTAAAAATGATGGGGGACTGCTCTTCATCACCCTGTTTCAGCCGGGAAAAGCCCCTCTCCGGGCTGGCAGCCAGCGCAAAACATTTCCCGCTACCCTCGACCGGGTAGTGGATCGGCTGCGGAATAAATCCCGATTCGATACATTCAATCCAGAAGATGTTAAAGAGTGCCGAATCATGGTGGAAATAGTGGTTCGGGAAACCCCGGTGGATGCCAAATCCCTCCACAACTCAACCACCTTTGGCCGCCACCGTTTTGAGCCGGGAGTGACGGGGATCAAGGCGACCCGGGAGGGCCTATCAAACTATTATCTGCCCACCGACGCCACCATCCACGGCGAACGCCACATATCCCAGGCTTTGAGACGCCTGGCCAGAATGCACAAGGTGCGTCGTTCCGAGCTGAGCCAGCCTCCCACAAAGCTCATGCTCCTGGAAACCCGGGCCTTCGTCTCCTTTGGTGAGGAGCTGCTTTTCCTCTTTCGCGGGCTCCCCGCCACCCCGCCCCTCACCCCTACTCTCCTCCGGGAGCAGATGGGGCAGAGCGCCAACTGGTTGATGGACAACCTCCAGCCCGATGGCCGGTTTCTCTACTATTATCACCTGGGCAGGGATTCCGCTCGGGATCTGGCCAACACCGCCAACCCGGACTATTTCAACCTGGCCCGACACACCGGCGGCATCATCGGCCTGCTGCGGATTCACGAACGCCTACCCAACCCCCGCCACCTGGAAACCGCCCAAAAAGCCCTGACCTTTTTGGATCAGCAGTGCCTTCGGGAGGAGACTCCCCAAGGGGAACACTGTTACGCCTATTATGACAACAAGGCCACCCTGGGAGGCAGCGGTATCGCCTTGATGGCCATGACCTTTTATCGTCAGCTTTGTGGGGACGACCGCTTTGACGCCACCATGACCGGGCTTGTCCGCCATCTTCTCTCCCGGACCCTGCCCAGCGGGGAGATGCTCTGCTGCTATATTCATCCCCGGCACAACGACGGCCAACCCCTGCTGGATCCAAGCCCCAAACTCCGCAAGCGCCTGTTCAATCTTTTCTATCCTGGAGAGGCGCTTTTGGGGCTGATCGGCTATCTTAAAACCGGCATCTGTGAGCCAAAACTGGCTGAAGAGATCCGCGAAGCAGCCAAACGCGCCATCGATTTTTTGGTGCGCTCCCGCCCCATCGACAAACCCAGGATCTACGACGCCCTCCCCTCGGATTCCTGGCTGATGCAAACCATCGAAGCGTGGTGGCAGGAGCCTGGTTTTCAAGAACCAGCCTGGCGGGATTATGTCTTTGCCGATGCCGAAAAATTTATTCGTTTCATGTATCAACCCGGAGAGACCCCCTACCCCGACTATCCCGGGGCCTTTCACCGGGAGTTTGGCGAAGTGGCGCGGCAATACAACAGCCGGGCCGAAGGATTGATGGCGGCACACTATCTGGCGGTCCAAATCGGTGATCGGGCCATGGCTGATTATCTTCTGGAAAAAATCGAGCTGGTGGCTACCTCCCTGCTGCCGACCTTTGTCAGCCCGGAGTCGGCTTTTTTGTGTCGGGAGCCCCAAAAAAGTATCGGTGCCATTCGCTTCAAACTCAATCAGCAGTGGGTCCGGGTAGATTCGGTCATGCACACCGTCTGTTTTCAATCCCGTCTCTTACCGGTTTTGGAAAAAGGCTGCTCCAAGTGATACCATTGCACCGGTTTCGATTTCGGCTTCGGTTTCGGCCAGTCCAGGAAATCAAACCAATCCCGGCTCAGGTTGGCCAATCCTCTCTCAAAATCCGACAAAGAATCCACTGATATGACTTCGACACCCCTATCGATTGCCATATTTCAAGCCATTCGTGAGACTCTCATCTCCGGGAAAGAAATTCCCGAAACCCTGGATGCCCACGATCTGGGAGTGGTTTTTCAGCCCAGCTTGAGTCAACTGCGCATCACCCTTTTGGAGGCTGGCCAACCCCGTTTACGCTCTGGAGGGCGGCGGGCCACTTTTCCAGCCACCCTTCAGGCGGTGTGTAAACGACTGCGCCAACGCCCCCGTTTTTCAGAGTTCGACCCTTCAGACCCCATGCGCTGCCGTATTTTGTTGGAAATTGTGGTGCAGGAGAGAGAAGCCGATCTGGCCAAAATGGCTGAAACCGAAACCTTCGGTCCCCACCGCTATGAACCGGGCATCACCGGCTTGAAGGCCAGCCTGGAGGGTAAAAGCCACTATTATCTGCCCACCGATGCGGTTTTTCTGGGCCATCGTAATCTCAAAAGCACCCTGCGCAGCATCGCCCGCGCCCTGAAACTCACCGGGGAGACGCTGGCAGAGCACCCCATTGATTTTCATCTGGTGGAGAGTCGCGCCTTTGTCACCTACGAACAAAACGTGCTCTTTCTCTATCGAGGCCTCCCCCCACCGCCCCCCCTCAACCGGGAAACCCTGGAGAGGCTACTGGATGCCAGTGGCCGCTGGATGCGGGACCATATGCGTGAGGATGGCCGCTTTCTCTACTACTATAATTTAGCCAACGACTCTGAAAAAGATCATTTCCACCCCAAAAACCCCAGCTACTACAATATTGTTCGCCACTCCGGCGGGGTATTTGGATTGCTGCGGTTTTATGAATGGTGTGAAGATCCGAGCTATTTGGAAGCGGCCAAAAATGCCCTGATCTTCGTAGAGGAGCAGTGCCGAAGCCACGACACCCCTTGGGGAGAGGGGCGCTATGTTTTTTACAATCGCAAGGGCAAACTGGGGGGGACAGGCTTGGCCCTGACCGCTCTGGCGCTCTATCGCAAGCTCTCCAAAGACACGCGCTTCGATGAGTTGATGACTGGCATGGCCCGGCACATCATCTCCCGCATATTGCCGGATGGCGAGATGATCGGATTTTTCATCCATCCCCGTTTTCATGGGGGGGGGCCCATTGAAAATCCTACCCGAAAGGAGCAGGCGAAACTCTTTTCATTCTACTATCCGGGAGAAGCACTCCTGGGGTTGGCCTTTTTTGTCCAGGAAGGGTTTGCCGACCCGGAACTCGCCGCTACCATCCGGGAAAAAGCCCGACTCACCCTCGATTTTATCATCAAAATCCGCCCCAAACGCTATCCGGAGCTATACAGCAGCCTTCCCTCGGACGCTTGGCTGATGCAGGCCATCGAAGCGTGGCACGACGATCCTGAAATGCGCAACAAAGCCTGGAATCGATTTGTCTATTCCGATGCCCAAAAGATGATCGACCACATGTATCAACCCGGAGAGACCCCCTATCCTGACTATGCGGGCACCTTCCGAACCCATTTTGGCGCCATCGGCAACCACCAAGGCAACCGGGGTGAAGGGTTGGTGGCGGCCTATCATCTGGCGAAAAAAACGGGAGAGAGAAGACAGGCCAATAAGTTTCATAAAGCCCTGATGCTCCTGGCCTCTTCCCTGCCCCAAACATCCGTCACGCCGGAGTCCTGCTATCCCTATCCCAATCCGGAAAAATGTATCGGCTCCATCCGGTTTAAATCCAACCAAAAATGGGTCCAGGTGGATTCAGCGCAACACACCGCCTGCTTTTATGCCCGGCTGCTGCCGCTGTTGAAGAAATAACCATTTATTGGGCTGGGAAAAGCTTTTTATTGTTAAGATCTATGACAATCAAGGTCACGACCGTGGGCTTTGCCCACACCCACCAGGGGGATAATCCCCCTGGACCCGTATCAATTGGAATCGATCAGGTTTCCGGGTTTAATACCAAGCGGAATCCGACATCCAGATAACGGCTGTCGGCATAGTTTCGTCCCCGGCAGCTGGCACGTAGATGGGCGGCGGAAAAACTCCAAGACCCGCCACGCCTGACTCTATATCCTCCACCTTTCCTGCACAGCGGGTTTTTTTCCTTGGCTTCCGGCTTACGGTAAAACCGCGCATCATAATAATCCTCACACCACTCCCAAACATTGCCGTGAAGATCATGGAGGCCAAAACCATTGGCAGGATAGCGGCCCACCGGCATGGTTTCCCCCCCTATTTCCCCCCCTCGACCTTGGCCGTATACCCCTTGGGTAGCAAAATGGGCCTGATCCGCTTCAATGGTGTCACCAAACCAATACGCCCTTCGGGTTCCAGCCCGGCAGGCATACTCCCACTGCGCCTCGCTGGGCAAAGCAAACGCCATGGAACTCTTTTGGCCAAGCCACGCCGCAAACTGCTTGGCATCAAACCAGCTGACACACACCACCGGATGCTGCCGGCTCTGCTTGAAATCCACTTTCCGCCAGCTGAGATCATCCCGCAATTTCCATTTTTCCTCACCAGCCACAGGGCCAAAAGCGCTCCCCTCCCTCTCTGCATCGGTCATATAGAGGGCATCCTGGGCAAATTTGGCAAATTGTCCCCAGGTGACCGGATAGCGCCCCATCCAAAAGCCATCCAGCTCTACCTGGTGACGAGGTAACTCCCGGCTGAAGGCGCCACGATATTTTTCTTCCCCCAGTCGGCTAATCAGCTCACTTTTTTCCGTTCGGCTCTGCCCCATCCGAAACGCCCCCGGTGGAATCCAGACAAATTCCATACCGGTCACCGGCTCCTTACGGATCTCCTTCGGAACGGATGAAACAGAGGGAGGTTTTGCAAAACGCCTTTGGAAACGTGGCTTCAGGCGACTCTGCTCCCTTTGACGCCACGCCTGATGCTCTTCCTTCAAAGCTTCCAAAATGGCCACAAATCCGGAAAATCGCGCCTCACGATCTTTCGCCAGACACCTCTCGATAATCGCCACACAAGGGGCCATTTCAACGCGCACTTCATCCGACCAGGGCAGCTCATCCCCTTGCCGAACATAATCCTGCCACTTGCCTTCAAAGTCAGGATCCAAGGTGGGTCGGCGACCTTCCAGGACAAACAGACCGATCAGGCCGAAGCTGTAGACCAAGGCCTTCTCGTCCACCACTTTTTGGCGTTTATCCAATATTTCCGGGGGGAGATAGCTTTGAGTGGTTTCAACCCGCCGAAACTCTGCGACATGCTCCCGATGGAAGCCGCCCAGGTCGGCAAACGCCAAGGTAAGCGGACCCTTGGAGCAGGTATTCACCAATATATTGGCGGGTTTTAAATCGGTGACCAGAAGCCCGGTATCGGTTTTCAGACGAAGGAGGCTTTCAGCCAGGTTGCTGAGTATGGCCCGTTTACGCTGGGGGGTGTAGCGTTCCCGCTTGATGAGACGACGAATGCAGCTTTTCAGGTTAACAGGCCAATAATCCATATAAATCAGCCCATAAACCGCTACCTTTGAGTCGGGATCGCTCTCCTCATACCGATAATAATCCCGAATCCGGACCAGACTGGCATGGTGAAGCAAATTCCATTTGGCGTTGACCAGGTGCCAATCCCGGCTGATGGATTGGCGCGTTTGATCTTCTCCCTCCTGGTTCACCTCGGGCCGCATTTCCAAGCACAATATCTTGACGGCCACCCGCTTCAAGCCATCCTCGACCAAAAACACCTGACCGTAGGTGCCTGCCCCCAAGGAGCGAACCAGCTTGTATTTCGGAGTGAAACAGCCGATAAGACGTTCCGCTATCGCCAAGGGGAGATCAAATTTATCGGTCATGAATGATCACCCGGCCATGGGCTGGAGAGTCCGCCAACCCTCAATTTTCCACGCTGATTTTCCGAAGCTTCCCCCGATGCCAACGCTTGACGGTTTTGGTTTGGTCAGCTGTTCCAGATGGGTCAACATTTCCAGACAGGTCAACGGCTCCAGATGGATCAACGGCTTCCGGGGGATCTTCCACCAACCACTGATCCTCCTTTTCATGGCGATCCAAGTGCCTGCGCCGACAATTTTCATCTCGGGTGCGACCACCATTTTTACGTATTTTCCAGCAATCCTCCGTATTGGTCCGCCCATAGGTGCTACGAATTTTCCAGCAATCACTGCTTCTGATGGGCTGTCCAGACTTGGTATATTCCTCGATACACTGGTCCACGTTGCGCTGCCAGTTGGGCGTAGGCATCCACCCCCCCGGGACACCGATTTCCTTAATGATATCGACCACTTCCCAAATGTGTCCATAGTCATAAAACGGCCCTACGAGCAAGCGTGCCAGCTCACTTCCGTCAGGTGCCCTGAGGGGATCAACCCAGCTGGGAATACCCTCCAGATCCAGAGCTTTAACCAAAGGCAGCAACTCCCCTGGATCGGCAAAAGCGCCCATGTGTACCAGGAAGGGGCCATCCTTGATCTCGGGAAAATCGAGGGGCAACACCCTTTTTGACAGATGGACCGCCTGATAGCTCAAGGAGAATGGCAGAGAATCGATTTTTTTATCGGGATAGGCCCCCTGACGATACTCCAAAGGCAACTCCTCCCCAGCGGTATTCCCTGGAGGAGATAAAGTCGTGGTCGGGGAGTTTCCGCTGAGCTCCTCTCCAAATTCAGCGATCAACATGTCGAGGCCCTGATCCACACCCGAATCCCCAGAATCCGTTGAAACCGTTGGAACTTTTTTCGAGGCTGTCCATTTGGATGCTTTGGGACCGGGGACCGGATTGTGCCAGTGATGATTTTTCAACAGTCGGGCCGGAAAGCCATTTTTACGAATCAGATCCTTGGCCTTGAAGGCGGCACGAAAATCAACGAATGGCCCCACCACAACCCGAGTGACTTGAGCGCCATCATCCATTACATAGGCTTCCTGATGGCTGGGAATGCCCTTTTCAGCCAACTGCTGGCGATTTTCCTCCAAATATTTCCGATCGGCAAACGAGGCCACATGGACCAATAGCGGGCCATCTTCGATGGTTGGAAAACCGCGCATCAAATCAAACGACTTTGCCTGACTTTCAGGGAAAGTTGAGATCATAACCTGGGAAGAAGCAGCTGGAATGGTGCCTTGAACCCGTGTGGCATGGCTATCTCTCTCCCCCACCACCTCCTGCTGGGCCATTTCAGCCACCAGGGCATTCATCACCAACAGCGTATCCTGATCATCCTTCATACTCTCAGGAGCCGCCACATATGCTGGGGGCTCCGGGGCTGCCATGGCGACCACGGTCTCTCTGACTGAAGGAGACTCCTTTGCCTGGGCCATCTGGGTCACCAGGGTATCCAACACCCCATCGACATCCAACTCTTCATCATCCAGCAATTCATCTGGATCATAATCGGCAGGGTCATTGTGATCGGAACGAACGTTCAACACGGCACTCAGCTCGTCCCTTCTTTTGGCATTGAACGGCCTCGTAATATCCCGCAAGGCAAGGGTTCGTGACCCATCATAAATGACATCCTCCTCCTGATAGCGGCGAGGCCTGGGCCAATCATCCGGGTAGGCTGTGGAGTGAATATGCTGGGGATGCAAAATCCGCCCAAGCTCCTTCCAAAGCCGAATGCGAGCCAGCTGGGCCTGGTAACGCTGACGCACCAAAGAGGTGTTCAGGGTATAGACTTCATACTGAAAATCGAGGAGATCCAGGAGGGTTCTGGTTCCCACCAAAAACTCTTCCTCCATCCCGGAAAGCGCCTTTTCACTGTGAAATAGAGCCTTTTCCAGAGAAACAATCGCCGCTTCGCTGTTTTTCCAATCATATCTGGCTTCACTCGCCTTGCGTATGGCCAGTTTCCGCAGACGCTCCAGCTCGGCCATGGCCCACTCTCTGTTGGCCTTGGCCTCCCTGGTTCGGGCATTGGTCTCACCACCGCTAAACAGGGGCAAATTCAGAATAACCGCCAGGCTGTGTTCATCCTGGTCTTCCTTGAGAGAGATACCGGCAGAACCTCCCAATTCAGCATTCCAGGTTCGGCTGGCGTTAAAGGTGAGGTCAATGGTGGGATAGTGCTCTGCTCGCTCAATCTTGACTTCATAGTCCGCCTGCTCATAACGGGAGCGCCCCGCCCGGATATCCGGACGATCCTCAACCCAGCGAGCGAACTGCTGATCCACATTCGGAGGATCCTCCCAGTAGAGATCCGGAAGGGTCATATTGTTTTTTGGATATTCCCCGACGATCTCCCGGAAAAAAGCCGCCTCCTGCTCCAAGGTATTAAGAGCATCGGCATAACTCGCCTCGGCTTGGGCGGCTCGTGAGGAGGCTTCTTCCACGTCAGTTTGGGTCGACTCCCCCGCTTCCTGACGCAAACGATTCACCTCTCTGTGGCGCAGCGTCACCTTTCGGTAACGATCAGCCAACTCCAGCACCTCTTTGGATTCAAGCCAGTTGGAAGCCACTGTGGCTACCTGAAGACTGACATCCTGGCGAGCCGTCACCACATCGGCAATAACCGCCCGCAATAGAGGCTCGCTCTGTTCATAGTCCAGGGCATCCTGGCGATTGTAGAGGGGTTGGTTGACCAGCAGTTCGATCTTGGAGGCGCGCTCGTGGGTGGCTGTGCCCAGCTTGCGGTAGTGAGTCCCGGAATCAAAGGTATGGGAAGCCCGAAAGTCGATATCCGGCAGAAGCTTGGCCAGCGCTTTGGGGCTGTCTTCCCTGGCAGCACGGTACTCGGCCTCAGCCCGATGAATGATGGGATTACGTGCCTGAGCGATATCCACCGCCACCCAAAATTCACGAATATCAGCCTGACTTCCCTGGGCACAAAACAGAATGGACAGGGAGAGGCAGCTGCCAACAATAGCTGGTTTATTCCATTTTGGTAAAAATTTTGCCGCCATTGAGGATCCAACTTTCAGTGTCAGGGATTGATGACCACCTATGGCAAAGCAACAATCAAACCAAAATTCGACTGAACTGCATATTTCCTGGATATATGGGCATTTCAGGGGATAAACGGGGTCATTAAGTAAATAGGAAGGATGGTGTTCCTCTCGGTATATTTTTCTCCCACCGTCAGACAGGAGGAAAAAGCTTCCCTACAGATTTCTTTCCGTGATCCAGGCAAGTGCCTCCTGTTTTCTGATTGGAACAACTATCTGAAAACCTCAAAAAAAACGGCCCGGATCTTTCGACCCGGGCCGCCTCCTTGAGATTTATAGATGGATTACCACTCGATACGGTCGATGTGATCGAACTCGATAACCTCTTCCGTTTCGTTGAAGGTAATGGTACCGGAAGCATCGTTGAGATCGATGGCACCATGCTGGCTGGCATCTGTAATCGAATCACCTTCGATTTCCAGAGTCCAGTCACCACCACCAGGACCGCTACTGACCCCGGTTTCGGTCAGGTCGATGACATCGGTCCAGTCACCACCCACTCCACCATCTACGAAGCCACCATCCTGATCGGAGCCGAAGATGAAGAGGTCGTTGCCCGCTTCACCGTACATCTCATCCTCACCGCCTCCACCGTAGAAGGTATCGTTACCGTCACCTCCCATCATCAGGTCATCATCTTCCTGACCGTAGAGAGTGTCATCTCCTTTACCACCATAGAGTTCGTCATCACCCTCCTGGCCGTAGAGTTCATCATCTCCCTTATTGCCTTCCAGAAGGTCGTCACCTGCCCCACCTTCCAGGAGATCATCACCCTTACCACCTTCCAATTCCAAATCTTCCGCATCGTCGTCATCCTGGTCGGCACCAGTACCGCTTCCGCTCTTACCGGTATCGCCAGCATCGTCGTCGTCATCTACATCGTCATCTACATCGTCATCGTCCACATCCTCATTTTCTTGATCACCGGCCTCACTGCCACCGGCCTCGTCATCAGGTTCATCATCCTGCCCAGCTTTGGAGTCACCACCCAGCAAATCGTCTTCCAAATCGCTGAACTGATACTCCTCATCCGCACTGGCTCCAGTAGGCAGATCAGCCTCACTCAACTCCTGATCCAGGATAAACAGCTCACCTTCACCAGGACCGTAGCCCTCTGGATGGTTGTCACCGGCCTTCACCGTCAGAGCCACCAGATCCATACCCGGGAACTCGTCAGCCACGAATCCAGCCAAGTCGAGATCGTCGGCATCGAACACTTCCTGTGAACCCTCATCGAAGCTGTCGACCTTGACCTTGACGAAATCTCCATCCTCTTCCTGCAGGTAGAGAACGATGTTGGAGATGGCGTGATCCATACCCGGAACATCCACATCATCGTCCACATCATCATCATCGTCATCATCTACGACGACATCATCATCGTCATCATTGTCATCATCGTCATCATCGTCATCATCGTCATCGTCGTTAATGACATCGTCATCGTCGTCATCATCATCGTCATCGTCGTTAATGACATCGTCATCATCATCGTCGTCTACATCATCATCGTCATCGTCGGCGCTACCGCTGCTGCCAGCATCGTCATCGTCGTCGTCTACATCATCATCGTCATCATCGGCGCTACCGCTGCTGCCAGCATCGTCATCATCGGCGCTACCGCTGCTGCCAGCATCGTCATCGTCGTCATCATCATCGTCATCATCGGCGCTGCCGCTGCCGCTGCTGCCAGCATCGTCATCGTCGTCATCATCGTCGTCTACATCATCATCGTCATCGTCGGCGCTGCCGCTGCTGCCAGCATCGTCATCGTCGTCTACATCATCATCGTCATCATCGGCGCTGCCGCTGCTGCCAACTCCTGCCTCTCCCTCTCCTGCCGCGCCTTCTCATGCTTGCGCTGCCGCCGCTGC
>JADFZT010000016.1 GCA_015232395.1 Magnetococcales bacterium
TTCTTGAAAATTTGGTTTTTCCTTGAGGGCAATCATCAGCTCCCTGGATCCCCGCCTTCGCGGGGATGACGAGTCAGATAAGAGTGCTCAATTCTCAGGTAGGCCTACTATTTTTTTATTTGAAACGACGATAGCTTGATTCATCAAAGGAATTGACAGCGGCATGGGAAAAAAAACGGTGGGCTCAGGGGTAATGTTGCTGTTGATGGGGTGGGTTTTTCACCGTCACGGCTCTGAGTTTGCTGGTGCCCTGGAGGTGCTTTCCCTGTCGGATCTGCTCCCTCTGATGGCGGCCCAGGTGGTGATGATTGCCCTCACCGGCCACCCCTTCAAAACCCTCTGCGCCTGCCACGAAGCCCATTTGCATTTCAAGGAGTGGGTGGGGTTGAGCTATGCCGGAAACCTTGCCAACTATATCGCTCCCCTGCGTCCTGGTTTGGCGGTGCGGTTTTTATATATGAACCGCCGCTTTGGCATGAGCCTCTCCCGGATGGTGGTGGTGACCGGGGCCTATACCCTGCTGATGTTTGGGGTGTCGGTGGGAATTGTCGTTGCGACCCAACCCTTTCTGCCCTTCTCGGAATCTCTTCCCGGCCTGGAAATTTCCCTTGGGATCGTCACCCTCTCCGTCGTGGGGTCGATCATGGCTCCTCGCATCTGTCGCCTGGGATGGATTCAGGGTCATGATCGACTGCGGGGGTTGTGCCAGGCATTTTTGGATCTGTTAACGCGTCCGGGGGTGTTGGTTGGGGCGTTGCTGGTCTTTATTCTCATCAATGTGATGAGTGCGGTGACCTACTATTTTGCTTTTTTGGCCCTCGGCAGCTCCCCCCCACCTCTCTTGCTGCTTTTCCTGGTGGCGGTGGCCACCATCGCCAGCTGGATGGCCATCACCCCGGGCAATATCGGGGTGACCGAATCCCTGGTGGGGTTGATTTTGGAGATGGCGGCGGGGGATTTTGCCACCGGTTTTCTCGCCACCGCCGTGGTGCGGGCAGGCCATGTTTCGGTTTCCATCCTCTTCGGCGGCCCCTCCCTCTATTATATTATGGGGAGAATTGCGACCAAACAGGCGGTTTCACCAGGGGGAGATCAGGAGGGGCGTGCATGAAACGGTTCAGCCAATATTTCAACAACCTGCAACCCGGGCACGACTCCTGGGCCAGACGATTGGGCCGCAGATGGCTGAAAACCCATCGCCATCCCGCTTGTCTGTGGGATCTGGTGGAAAGGTTGCCAGCCAACGCCCGGGTGCTGGATGCGGGTTGTGGTCCGGGCAACACCCTGGAGCTTTTTCAGGCGGTGCGGGGGGATCTGCAACTGACCGGCTCTGATGGCGCTCTTCCCCCGGAGGTGACACGCCTACAGCCCCGGATCCAATTCGTGACCGCCGATTTTTCCCAAGAGGTTCCATTTGAGGAAGGCTCCTTTGATCTGGTGATATCCCAGGCGGTGATCGAACACATTCCCGTGGAAAAGGTGGACCGCTATGGGGCCAACCTGGCACATCTGGTGAAGCCGGGGGGCCATCTCTATCTTAATTTTCCCAATGTCCGCTCCCTCTGGGTTAATTTTTATGACGATCCCACCCATATTCGTCCCTATACCGGTCAGGCGGTGGAAAGAATGCTCATCCCCATGGGCATTCAAACAGTTCGGATCGGGATCGACCGTAGTTTCAAAATTTTGTTCCTGGCACCTCTCTATCGTCTGAGTCTGTTGTTGCGAGGCAGGCGCGATGTTGTGAGTTTTTTCCTGAACCATTTTCTCGGGACCAACAGTTTTTTCCTGGGTCAAAAGCAGTAAATCCGGCGAGTTGTTTTGTTTTATTGTAACGCTTTGTGAAAAAAAGGCGGATGGACATGGAGGGAGATGCATTTTTTCATAGAGTTACAATAATTTACTCTTATGTCACCATAATTAGATTGCTTTAAAAAGGGGGGTATGGTTGATTGAAGGTGCCCCTCCCCGACGGGCACTTCCGATGGTCGTTTATCGGACACAACCCACTGAATGCAAAGGTGAAACGAGATGAATACGGACGTTGGTGTCAGAGGCCTGATCAAATCGGCTTTTTTCAATCCCCAAAGAATCGCCGAGTGCGACAAGGAAAAAAAATGTCCGGTCGTGACCGTCTCCCGGGGATATGGTGCCAATGGCAGCCGGACGGCGGAACTCCTGGCAGATCGGCTGATGGTGCCGTGCTACGGTTTTACCATGGTGGATGGTATCATCAAGGAGGCCAAGACCAATAAAAACCTCATGGAGCTGATGGATGAAAAATATCCCAGCGTCATGGACGATTGGCTCCACTCCATGCTCTCCAAGGGGGATATCTCCCGGGTGGGATACCACCGCCGCTTGATCAAAACCGTCCTCACCATCGCCCGTACCGGCGGGGTGATCATTGGTCGGGGGGCGCACCTCATCCTTTCCAACCACCAAAATGTCTTTCGTACCCGGGTGGAAGGCTCCCTGGAAACCTGCTCCCGGCGCATCGCCGAGCGGGATAAGATCAAGCAAAAGAAAGCCCGGGAGGTGGTGATCAAGACCAACAAGGAGCGGGCCAGATTTGTTCGGGAGCTTTACAAGCGCTTTCCGCCGGATCGGGAATTTTATGATCTGGTGGTCAACTCCGATCGCATCACCCCGGAACAATCAGTGGAGATCATGATCCACACCATGTCGGTGATGGGCTTTCATGTGCCGGGTGAAAAGAAGGTGATCGCATTGGCTAGTTGATGCGAATCAAACCCAAAGTGAATCAGGTGGGGGGTTGACCGATTTTTGGTGGCCTGCCGATCATTTTGGGGGAGTCACTGGAGCAAGAGATAAAAAGGGGAGGCGGATGGCGTGATATCCGTCTCCCCTTTTTCGTTGTTTCTGTTGCGTTTATCAGCCAAACATGGTTATCCCTGACAGGCAGCCAGGGCTTTATTGCGTCGGGTTGGGGACGTTAAACCCAAGCTGTTTCATGGAATAGTTGATGATATCGACCATCTGCTCCGTGGTCATCAGATCGGAGCTTAACAGCATGTCGTAATAGGTGGACTCTTTGCCGGGAAATTTTTTATAGATCTTTTTGACAAAAGAGACCCGTTCTTCGTCCACTTGTTTGATCAGCTTCAGCGCTTTCTTTTCATCCAGATTTTCCTGGGCGGCAATGCGTGCGGTTCGTCGGGAGAGGGAGCCGTCGATACGTACCCGAAACACCTGTTTGCCCATATGGGCCAGAATCAGATGTGCCCCACGTCCCACGATCACCCCGCCGGTGTGACCGACCCCTTCCAGAACATTGACCAGGGCGTGGATATAATCGTCCTGGGAGGATTTGCCTTTGGCGAAAAGGGAGACCACCCAATCATCCAGGGCGGAGATGGTTCTTTCATCCACCCGTTTGGTCAGCTGTTTGTCGGCACTGGTCAGCTTGATGATCTGATCGATCAGTTGCGTATCAAAACATTCGACGCCGAGTTGATCGGCCAGAAGATGGGCTACTTCGCCCCCCCCCGCACCAAAATCCCGGGAAATGGTGACAACGGGACATCCGCCTTTGGCACATCTTTCCAGTTGCTCCACGTCGAAAAACATCGACTTGACAAGGCCTTTGACTGCTTTGATGTTTTTGGTCGGCATGGTTATTTCTCTCCTCATTAAAAAAGAATCCGAGCGGATATCTTCCCGGACCATGAATAAAAAAGGAATAGATCGTTACGGGTTAAAAGGATGAGCAGTTGGTAGGTTTTTCTCTATCTACTTCAGGCACTCTTTTTAACCATCATGCTTATAAGCTATACCTCAAATCAAACGGTATGACAATTCAATCGTCATGGTGAATGCCTTGAAAAATGCGATGGTTTTACCCCGTTCGAGCCATCACGGCCTTGCTATATTTCCTGATAAGAGCCCGGATGTTCCCCATGGGGGTCTGTGTTGCAGTGGGCAGGCCGGAGAGGCTTCGTCGCTGGTAGCCTTTAATCGGTGGAAGCCAGTCACAGAATCGAGGTGATCGCCTTTTGCCACACCTCGGTCTGGTGCTTGAGCGACCAGGCTTGGCGATATTGGTGCTGGATTTTTTGGGCTCCGGCAGTCAACACCTCCAGGCGGTGGGGGTTTTGGCTGAGATCCACCATCGCCTGGGCAAACCCGGCCACCGTGGGAGGATCCACCAGCAGCGCATTTTCCCCATCCACCGCCACCTCCCGTATATCGGCATCGTCCGGCACAATGGCGGGCAGGCCACAACTCATCGCCTCCAACATCGCCTGGGGCAATCCTTCTCCCTGGGACGTCATGAGAAATATCCGGGCGGAGTGGAGAAGGTCGGGGAGATCCTTCAGAGCACGGTTACCGGCAAAGTGGACCGCATCATCCAGTTTAAGCTTTTTGACCTTTTTGGTGAGAGCGGCGGCTTTCGGGCCATCCCCCACCAGTAGCAGCTTGAGACCGGGGAGGGATTTGCGGGCTAGCGCCAAGGCATCCAACATCACATCAATGCGTTTGTAGCCTGACAGCAGCCCTACATAGACAAAATCAAAAATCGCCTCAGGATCCCCCGGCCCCTTGGCCCGAAAATGGTAAAAATCGTGGACATTCTGGGGGATGAATATGTTTTCCTCTGGAATTCCGCGCTCTACCAGCCACTCTTTCATCGATTCCCCCCGCACCGCCACCAATCGGCCCCGCTTGACCGCTTTGAGGGTAACGTTGCGCCCTTGCTGGTGGCGAAAGGTCAAGCGCAGGTCGTTTTTGCCCATCACATGCTGAATCACCCGAATCCGCAACAGCCACCCCACCCAACCGGCATAAACCCCATGGGGTACGATGCCAAAGGCGATGATCACCTTGGGTCGGGGAAAGAGAGCCATACGCAGCAGGGTCAAAAACCGCCACGCCTCGGCCAAAGGTAAAAAACGGCGGATGCGCTCCGGGGGGGAGTGGCAGATGATTTTATCCCCGGCATAGGGCTGCCTGCGGATCAAGTGAATCTGAGTGATCTCTTTCATGTTTTGCAGGGGGGCGATTTTGGCGTGGAGCTTGTCGTCGATCATCCCGGCGATAACGCAGATTCGCATGGGGCAGGGCCTTCTTGAGTGATTGTTGATTGAAGTCGATGGGGAGGCTTGGCGTGCTTGATCTAGCTTTTCTTCCGGGCTTTGATTTTAATCCCGGCGGTAAAGCGAAATCGCTCCTCTTCGAGAAACTCCCGGGCGCGGATGCGGCGGGGGCCTTCCGGCAGACGGTCGATCAGCAGACGAATGACCCGCTGTCTCAGCCACAAGGCCGGACGGGTCATGGCGGCGGCGATCCAGCGGGCCGGAGCCAGCTGAAAGAGGGCCTGAAAGGTCGCTTCCGGGCCGCTCCACTCAAAGGGCTCCACCACCTCCACCTCAAGCCCCACCCCTTCGAACAATACCCGGGCGCCCAGATGGCTCATGTGAAAGTGGGAGCGGGCGTGGTAGGGCTCCAAAAACGACAGACTCGCCACCAGACAGCCTCCCGGTTTCAGAATGCGTGCCACCTCTCTGGCTGCCGCCCAGGGGTCGCTGAAATGTTCAAAACTGGAAGCCGCCACCACCAGATGGAAGCTGCCATCCGCCAGGGGGATCGCCTCGGCTTGCCCCAAGAGATCCGCTCCAGGCACCGCAAAGCGATCGATCCCCACATAGCGGAATCCCAGTTCAGTAAGATCCCGCCTGGCACCAGGTCCACACCCCAGATCGAGACAGCGCTCAGCCACACCCGGTGGATCGATCAGATGGGTCAAGGCAAAGGTGTCCCAGGAGCTGGGGTCAGCGCCGGTGATGCGGGCGGGCTTGGTAGGCTCGGTGGTTTGGTCCGGTGGGCTCATGGAGTTTTCCGTCGGTCGTGGTGCATCAGAGGCTGCCTGGATAGCACCCCAGGGGGCATGATATGGCTGACGCCATGGTAAAGCCCCCACTCATGCCGGGGAACCCCTGTTCCAGGCGAAAAGGATCAAGAGGTTGAGCAGTCGCTCGCCGTGGTTTTGTCGATTGGAGCGGTGCGCCTGCCATACATTTTGGATGCCGGCGGGGTCCAGAAATTCGCCATAAGATTGAGCCCCCTGGCTGAGGAGCGCTTCCACCTGCTCCCGGTTTTCCCGCAGCCAGCGATCCACCGGCACCCCGAATCCATGTTTGGGACGCTGGGCCAGGTGGGGGGGGAGGATCTCTTCGGCGGCTTGGCGCAGTACGTTTTTGATGTTTTTTTTTCCCCAGTGGAGCTTGGGGGGAATCCTCTGGGCCAGCTCCACCACCTCCCGATCCAAAAACGGCAGGCGCGCTTCCAGGGAGTGGGCCATGGTCGCCCGGTCGGTTTTGACGAGCATCTGATCCGGCAGCCACCCTTGAAGATCCCGGGTGAGCAGGGCCGCCAGAAGACCGGCGGGATGGTTTTGGTCGATGGGGGGCGCTGGGAGCTGGGCCGGATGGGGCATGATGGCCGCCAGGGTTTCATCATCAAAGGAATAAAACTGGCGCTGATACTCCTGGTCGAGATCCGGCTCCACCAGCTTCAGGCGGCGGGCTACGGCATCGAGATAGCGACGGCTGGGGCTGGCGGCGGATAGCAGGGGGGTGAGTGCTGAGAGCACCCCTGCTGCTCCTTGGCGAATCGGTCCGGGGATGGCCAGAAGTTGGCGACCCAGTACTGTGGAGCGGTATCTCTGATAACCGGCAAACAGCTCATCCGCTCCATCTCCAGTCAAGGCGACGGTCACCTGGCGGCGGGTCTCCTGGGCGAGCATCAGGGTGGGGAAGAGGGCTGGATCCGAAAAGGGCTGATCATAGGCCGCCCCCCACCCGGAGAGGAGTTGGGAGAGGGTGGCGGATTCAAAGTGAAACACTTCATGATCCGTCCCGAACAGCTGGGCCACCTCCCGGGCATGGTTGGTTTCGTCGAAAGCCTGCTCTTTGAAGGCGATGGAAAAGGTTTTGAACTGCGCGGTTTTTTGGGCTGCTTGTGCCACCACCAGGCTGGAGTCGATGCCGCCACTCAAAAAAGCCCCCAGGGGGACATCCGAGATCAGATGACGCTCGATCACTCGGGGCCAGAGCTCTTTAAATTGCGCCACCGCTGCGGCCAGATCCATGGTGTGGTCAGGTTGGAAGCGGGGCTGCCAGTAGGCCTCTTGCCGGATTGAGCCATCCTGGTTTCGGATCAGCAGATGCCCCGGCGGCAACACCCGCACCCCTTTATAGAGGGTCCGGGGGGCGGGGACGTGGCGCAGCAGGAGATAGCCGGTCAGGGCTTCGGGGTCGAGATCCTCGGGAAAGTGGGGGTGGGCGGCCAGGGCGCGCAAATCCGAACCAAAAACAAAATGCTCCCCATCGTGCCAATAGTAGAGAGGCTTCTGTCCCAGGTGATCCCGGAGGAGGATCAATTGATTTTCCCGGGGATCCCAGATGGCGGCGGCAAACATGCCGTTGAGATGATCCACACAGCCCAGGCCATATTCCATATAGCAGCTGAGGAGCACTTCGGTATCGCTCTGGCTGTGGAATTGGTGGCCTTTTTTTTGGAGTTGATCCCGCAGCTCGGTGTGGTTGTATAGCTCGCCGTTATAGACCAGAGTTACGCCGGTAGCGCCATGGCGGACCGGCTGCTGCCCCCCTGCCACATCAATCACCGATAGGCGGCGCATGCCGAGGCTTACCCCGGGAATCTGAAACCGGCCCTCTTCATCCGGCCCCCTGGGAATGAGGGGGGCCAACATCCGGGTGAGGCATTCCGGGTCGTTGGGGGTTGGCCCGGCATATCCGGCAATACCACACATGTCAGCACAGCCCCGGAGGAGGGGGGAGGGGGTGGTTTCCAGGGTATGGGGGATGGTCTGGAGAGGCTGAAGAGAGGGGGTGGGGGCTCATCTTTTTTCAATCCCCTCCTGATAGCCACACCAGTCGGCACAGTAGGCGCTATAGTTTTGTTTCAGCATATCCTGGCGCCAGGCGCGCATTTTGGGGCCGTTCCACACTTGCTGGAACCCTTCAGATACCACATCTCCCAGATCCATGGTGCCGTAGGAGCAGCAGGGGTTGAGTTTGCCGTGGACGTTGATGGCGACCAGCTGGGTAAAAGGGGCCTTGCAGATCCCTTGGGCCTGGCGGCTGTGGAACCCTTCCGGATAAAAAGGCAGGTGGCCGATGTTGGTCTCAAGTCCCAGGATTTGGCACTGCTTGAGCACCTGGTCGCGGAGTTGATCAAAGCTTTCCCGGCTTTTTAAAGGGGGCAGTCCCGTGGCCTCTACCGTGTGGACCCCGTTTTGGAGTTGAAACTGGAGGCTTTTGATGGCGGGAAAGCGGGCGGCCCATTGGGGAAGATCCATGAGGGAGCGGTGGTTGCTTTCGCTGATGACGCTCCAGACCTGTACCGGCACCTGGCAGCTCTCCCCAAAGGTGGTGAGATTTTTTTCGATTTTTCCCAGATCCGCCCCCCGAATGCGCTCCATGATTTCGGGCAGGGGAGAGTCGATGCTGACGTTGAGCTGGGTGAGTCCGGCCTCCGAGAGCAAACGGGCCTTTTTTTCGGTCAGGAGCAAACCGTTGGTGGTGATACGGACAGTAGGGATAGTGCGTTTGGCGAGCGCAATCGCTTCTGGAATGCGCTTGTAGAGAAGAGGCTCGCCGATATTGTAGAGCAGCAAAACCTGGCTGCCTTTGAGCTGGGGGATGATCTTTTCCAGCTTTTCGAAGGGCATCTCCAGGTTGCCAAATTTTTCCCGCCAGTCGGGATCGTTCTGGTTGCACCACTTGCAGCGCAGGTTGCAGCGGGTGGTCAGCTCGATCAACACATGGGAGGGGTGGTGGAAGCAGCGGCTGGAGGCGTGGCTTCCCAGAAGCTCGATCTCCAAAAACTTGGCGATCTCCAGAAGGTTGCGACCCCGAGCCCGATCAAGCGTCCGCTTAACCCCTTGCAGCGGATTCATGCGATGATATCCGGGGGTGGGGGCTTGGTCTCCGGTGCTGTTTCTTCCTCATTGGAGGGGATGCCGTCGGACCATCTTCCCCCCAGATCATCGATGGCTCCATCCCCCCGGGCTAAAGAGACTCCCAGGTGGAGGGAGGTGATCTGCTCCGACACCAGACCGATCAGGAAGGTGAGCATGGAGGCGACGAAAAGCAGCACCGGCATGTTGGTCAGGCGGGCGCTCTCCAGATAGACATAGAGATAGCGCACAGCCCCCATGGTGAAGAGGAGAATGCTGGCCGGGAGAAACACCCGCATGGGGGAAAAGAGGGTGATCACCTTGAGAATGGTGACGAAAAACCGAAAGCCGTCCCGGATGAGGTTGATTTTGGAGGTGCCGATGCGCTTGCCCGCCACAATCGGCACAAAGCCGACCGGCAATCCCGAACGCATAAAGGCCATGGTGCTGGTGGTCGGATAGGAAAAGCCGTTGGGCAGGAGATAGACAAACCCCTGGAAGGCCCGGGTGCGGGCAGCGCGAAAACCGGAGGTCAAATCCGGAATGTGGCGACCGGTCAAAAGCGACGCAAAGCGGTTGAGCAGGGCATTGCCCACCCCCCGGACCCGGTTGGCTTGAGAACCCTTGGTGCGCGCCCCAACCGCCAAGGCATAGCCCTGGTCCAGGAGGGTGAGGAGCTTGGGGACATCATCGGCATCGTGTTGACCGTCGGCATCCATAAACACTACATAGCGGCCCCTGGCGTTGCGGGCGCAGGTTTTAATCGCCGCGCCATTGCCCATATTGTGGGGGTGGCGAATCACCCGGGCACCGGCTTTGGCGGCGGCCTCTCCCGTACCATCCCCGGAGCCGTCATCCACCACCAGGATATCGGCATCGGGAAAGTGCTGGCGCAGTTTGGCCACCGTCGCCCCCACCGCCCCCACTTCATAGTAGGCGGGCAGTGCGATAGTGATGCCAGCCCCTGTGGCCCAACTGGCCGGAGAGGGGGGGGAGTCGGTCATGAATCGGCTCCGGTATCGCTGTCGGAAGGCTTCCAGCAGCCGGGTTGACCACAGGATGGGCCATCCCCCTGCATGACGGCGCTGTTGCGGGGAACCCAGGTGCCGCACCCTTTGCACTGCACCAGGGTGGGATCCTCTTCCGGGGCTTTGGGTGCTGGGGGAGGGGGGGGCATCATCAGGCGTTGCAGCAGACGATAGGCCATCACCCCCAGGGCGATAAAAATCAGGATGCGAATAAGACCCATGGGATGCCTCCCTGGCTGAATGGTGATTTGTTAAAAAAAAAGAGACCTCAAGTGTGCCAGAAAGCCCCCTTTTTGGACAGTGCTTTATGCGCCCTCAGAGGGGCAGGTTGAAGCTTGGCTGGCAGAGTTGATTTCCGGGGATGACTCCTCGATTGATTCCGAGCTTTGCTTGCTGATTGATTCCGGGCTTGCCAAACTGCTAAGATCTTTTCATTGATGGGGGCGCTGAAGTGGCCGCCATCGATTGGGGAGTGGATCTTAAAAGAACCAGATCAAAATGGAGAGCTTGCCATGAGCGGAATCAGCGGTGCTGCATTTAACGAATCAGCCAGGCTTCAGCTTGCTTACTCCAATCAGCGGACCGAAAACCGGGACGAAGGGCAAGACCGCAAAGAGGGGTATTCCACCCTGGCCAAGGAGCTGAAGGCCACCAACGCCAACACCAATGTCTTGGCAGATATGGCCCGCACGGATCGCGTGGAGCTGAGTGAACGGGTTGCCGAAAAAGGGGCCTCCCGCCGGGCTGAATCCGCCCGCGCACCAGAACAAAACACCCCTCGCCCCCAAGAGTCCGAACGGGCTTTGGAAGCCATGCCCGAGCCCCCTCCGGAGCGGGATCAGGTGCGCACCATCGATATCATGGCGTGAGCTGGAAGTGTTCCTGCCAGGCGGCCTGATTGGTTTGTGCTGCCTGACCCCCCGATTTATGCTCCCCTTGTTTGACTGGCTTCGCCTGCCTGACCTCTCAAAGAGCCCTCTTCAAGCAAGCCCCAAGGCCCCAGTAAAATTCCATGGTTGTTCCAGTTTAAAACGACACATCCGCTTTGATTGATGTGGTTCGCGTAGCTCACCGCATCCTACGCGTTTTTTTTCAGTCAAGCATCAAAGTGTTGATAATGCTACCATTTATCCGCCGGGGTTTTGTTGCCGGTGGAGTCGAGACCCAGGTTGCCGTCATCCGCCTGGGTTCCCTGGGCCAGTGCTGTCAGCTCCACACAGCTGGCGATCCCTGTGCCGCAAGCGGTCGCCTGGATCTTATAATAGCCCTCATCGGTATCCACATAGCCGCTGCCATCCACCGTCAAGCCCAATCCCCCCGTGCCCAGATTGAGGGTGTAGCTGTTGTTTTGGGTGTTGAACCGCTCCTGCAGATTCATGATGTTGAGCAGGGAGGCCTTGCCGTCGTTGCGGCGTACCCCCTGGGAACTTTGCTGATAGGCTGGGATACCCCAGGCCATCAGGATCCCCAGGATGGACATCACCACCAGCAACTCCACCAGGCTAAATCCCCACTCACGACGATTCATGCTCATTTTCAGCTTCCTTTCAGGTGATGACAGACAATATCAGTAGGAGCACATGGGATCGTTGACGCACACCTGCCAGTCGGTCCGGGTCACCTTGTTGGAGAAGGGGACATCGTCGATGGGTTGCTCTGGTCCCACCAACACCACCGGGTCTTCGCTCTCTTCGGGCAACATGAGGGTAGGCTCCGGGGGAATGCCGCCGCGATCCAGCTCTGTGGAGCGATCTTCAGCCACCAGTTGATCCTCAGCCCCTTCCAGGGGATCGAGATCGGCTCCGGGGGTGGCGTCGCAGATATTCACCAGATAGTAGTTGCCCACCCCCTGCTCCACGCTACAGTTGCGGTTGTCGCTGGCTCCGGGAATATAGGTGGTAAATTGCAGCCAGTTGTCGAAGGTGATGGCGGTGGAAAGAACCTTTTCGCCCACATGGGAGCCGCTGGAGTCCTGCATCATCAATATCCAGCCGCTGGCGCTGTTGAGGCTGGTGAGGGCGGCGGTGATCTCCCCTTGATTGCCTTCGCCGATGACATTATCAGTGACATCAAAGAGATTGGCCTCGGTGATGGGGGTGTAGGTGCCCACCACGCCGGTATCCTTGATCATGTAAAATCGATCTTCGATGGTGGTGTTCAAGGGGTGGGCGCGATAACCGGAGCCGATGGCCACTGAAAAAAAGCGGGATTCGCTGCTGCACTCCACATAGGCCACATCCGGAGCGTTGTAAAAGCGCCGGTTGCCCGCTGGGGTGTCGTCACTGAACTCGGCGATGACGCCACCGGTCACCAGGGAGGCGGCCCCGGTGTTGTCGATGTTGTCGATATCAAAGCGCCACACCTGGCCCCCCATATCCCCCACATACATCCGGTCGGCCAGACCATCGGCATCGATATCCACCACCTTGACCGTGGAGGGGATGGAATAGTCCATATCCGGCAATACCAGGGAGGCGGTGGGGTTGTCGCTGTGGGAGGCCCACCACAGGAGGGAGCCGTCGTTGGCATCCACCATAAAGATCCCCCGCCCCTGATCATCCGCCTGGCGTGTGGTGTTGTCGTCCTGATCCCAGTCATACCCCCCGCCAAAAATCACCACATCCTTGGTTTCACCGGCGATTTTGACCTGGGTGGCGATGGGTTTGGACCAAGTCTGTCCCAGTTCGGCAAAGTTGCCCGAGGTGCCGTCGATCATCCACTTGAGTTTGGGGGCGCTACGGTCGGTAACATCCAAAGCGTAATAATATTGTCCCCCCCGACGCATACCCACGTAGATGTAGACGAAGTCGCCGTCAGCAGGCTCAATGATACCGTCCTGATCTTCATCGTTTTGCCAATAACCGATCTCCCCATCCAGACCATAGGGGTGATCGTCTGCGGCGCTATTCTTGTAGAAGGTGGCGAGGTTTTCCAAAAGCTCTTTGGGGATGAAGGCAAACAGCTCCTCACCGGCCTGGGTGGTATCGAGATCGTGGACGTTGATGGCGTGGAGGAACCCTTCGTTGGTGCTGAAAAAGACCGTCATATCCCCCACACCATAGGTGATGAGGACCGGTTTGGAGTGGAGGGGGTCTCCTATGTGGCTGCGGGCGTCGGTAAAATCTTCATCGCCATCCTCATCCAGAACATCCACCCCCCGGGCCCATTTCAGCAGCTGGGTACGATAGGGTTCGGCGCTGCCGTGGGGGTCGGAACCGGAGATATCCAGCATGGCCAGGGTGATGTTGGCGTTATCCTCGTCAAATTCATGGGCACCCTGGGTGAGATCCACCTCATCAGGAGCTGTGCCACTGGTGTAGGTATAGACCTTGCGGGTCACCAGGTGGGTATCACTCAACATGCCGGCTGCTCCCCCCAGCCCCACTTCGTTGCCGTCGTCCGCTGCGGACCAGATGGAGCGGGCGTCATCCAAAAAGAGCCCGGTTTCGCTATCCACCGCCGCCAGATCATCGGCATCCACCAACACCGAATCAGCCCCAGAGAGGCGGTATTGCTTGAGGTTGCCCACCCAGCGGGGAGAGTCGTTGGGGGTAAAGAGGGAGAGGAAAATTTCATCCTCGTGGGTCAGGCGGTTGAACTGATTGACGGTGATGCCGGGAGAGACAAAGGTGGTGGAGGCCTGCATGATGTTTTCAAAGGCGGCCCGGAGCACTTCAGCCAGCTCATAGCCGTTGTTGGCGGCATAAAAGTTGTCCGGGTTGCAATCTTCGTCGGCATCCCATTCGTTGAGCTGGCAGTTGCCGTCGTTGATATAGTCGACAAAATTGGCCGGATGAGCCGGATCCGGGGAGAGGTCGCCATCTTGATCGACAAAGCCACCGTTGACGGCAGACTCCCGCATTTTCCGGGCTTCACTGTTATTTTGCTCCCCTTCCCCCAACGCCGCATAGACGTAGTAGGTGATGATCTCCTGGTTGTTGTCGATATCGCTGCGGCAGTCGTTCTGACGCAGATAGAGGGCCACATCGTCGAGCATTTCGGTTTTGTTGCCGGAGCCGTCGTGGCTGGGGCCCGGGTTGCTGTCGTTGTCATAGTCGCCGATCCCCGATGGGGGGGAACCCCAGGTGGCCAGGGTATCCCAATCCTTGTAGGGGGCGCCGTCATTCAGGTGCAATACATAGTTGCGGGCACAGGCCACCTTGACCCCGTCCGGATCGCTGACCACATCCAATTCCGGATAGCGGTAGGGATCCCAGGAGGGATCCACCTCATAGGAATTCTGGGTGGAGCCGTTGTCGAAAAATTGGGTATGGCCGTTGATGTTGTTGTCCCGCTGAGCCACATACCCTTCAATTTCATAGAGGGTTTCGGCGATGGGGGTGGTGCCCCACACCAGGGGATGCTCTTCGATCACCCGGATGATGTTCTCCAGGGGGGCGCGCACATGGGTGGGCAGGCAGATGTCATAGTTGGTGCGGCTGTCCGCATCCAGGGAGACATCGGGATAGCAGGGGTGGAGATTGCCACCGTGGACCTTGTTGCCGGTATAGATGGAGGTGACATTTTTGGTGTGGTCGAAGTTGTAGACCGCAAGACCAAAGCGGATTCCTTCGGAGATTTCCTGAATGAGCCCTGTGGGTTCGGAATGGACCCCTACTTTGATATTGAAGGCGGGTGCGCCATTCACCACCAGATAGCCGATCTCCTCATTGGCGTGGCCGGTTTCGGTATCACTGGATTTTTCTTCATCCACCTGTACATCGATGGCGTTGGCGGTCTGCACTGATTTGGCCACCCGGACATTGGCCGGGTCGATGCCGTTGGTGGTCTGCATATCCATCAACACCAGGGGGACGCCGCCCCAGTAGGTTCGGGAAAAATGGACCGTGTCCCAGTTTTCATCAACGCTGTTGCCGGTGTTGCCCACCTCAAACAGCTGGCCGGTGTTGGTAGACATACCCGAAACCCGACTCAAGCCGATCCAGTGGACATCCTCACTGGCATGGGTCTGGGCGTTATCCTCTTCCTCCTGCATGGTAAATTTAAAGCTGGAATTGCTGACATCCTTGTTGCGGACAGTGACATAGTCCACTTCGTTCAAGGTGCCGACACTGGTAAACACCACCGGGGTATTCATGAAATAGTTCCCGCCGGAGGGTTGGAAGTTTTGCGAGACCCAGGAGTTGGTCCCGGTATTGTTGGTGGTGTTGATGCCCGCTGCCACCTGTAGAACGTTACCGCTGGTCATGGGCACGGTATAGTTGCCCGCTTCGGCAACGATATAGATGATGTTTTCCGAAGAGTGGTCGCCACTGCCCGCCGCCACCAGATCGTCCCACTCCTGGAGGCGCACATGAAAGCCGGTGTTGGTAATGTTGGTGATGCGCACCCCCACCGGGCTTGAGCCGTTATAGGTGAGGGATTTGGCCACCACCACCGGGTTGGTGTAGGTGCCTTCAAAGTTGACCGCGAGCCAGGTGGTGTCCCAAACGACGCCGCCATCGTTGGTGGCGGTACCGTCGGTGTTCCAGGCGGGTTCACTCCCTCCGGAGTCGGCAATGGTGGAGGTGACCTCATAGACGTGGCCGTTGGGGGTGGTGGGAATCACCAGATCTCCCACGGCATAGGTGGTGTTGGCGGACCAGGTGGTCAGGGTGTCGTCCCAGTCCATGGAAATTTGCCCCACCTCCACCATCTCCCCAGGGGTGTCGTTCAGCTGGGTGATGACCGTGTCCCCCCCTCCCAGGGTGGGGACGATCTGCCCTTCGATCATCTGGAAGGTGGTGTTGTCGCCATAGGGGGTATAGTCGTCGCTGTTATCGTAGACCTTGGTAAATTGATAGTCGTAGGGCTCGTGCTGACCCAATAGCACATACCACTTCAGATCCGAGAAGGCCTCCCACACCATGGTGCCATCTTCGGTCTCACCGGTGGTGTTCCAGGTGGGGTTGCCAGAGCCGGAGATGCCATCCCGAACGCCGCGATAATAAAAGCCGTTGGGGGTGGCGGGTTGGACCACATCCCCCACGACATAGTTGCTGCTGGCCTGCCAGGTTTCCACCCAGGTGCCGCCAGTGATCGCCTCTCCAGCGCGATCCTGCACCTTGCCGCCCACCAGCACCTTGCGGGCCACATCGATGCGGCGCATGGCGAGCCAGTTTAAAAAATTACCGTCCCAGGGACCGCTGGAATTTTCCACGAAAAAGCCGTAACTGTTGTCGTAGCTGTAGTTTCGATCCCCGGCAAAATAGCCGTAATAGTCATAGTCGGGATCGAAGTCATCATGGGTACCGGTTTTCCAGTTGCCCGCTCCCGTATCCCGATAGGCCAGGGCCTTCATGGAGCCGGAAATATCCAGCGCCAGGATGACGTTGTCCTTGGCGACCTGATATTGAAAAATTTCGGTATCGTCGGCTTTGGCCATGCCCCAGAACAAGGCGGTCAGACAGAGCACCAAAAGGCTCGGAACGATGATGTTTTTGTAAGATTTATTCATGACCTGTTTTCCTCACCAGAAAGAGCGGAAAATCGCTTCCCCCGGGGGCGTTTGCCCATGGGTTGACATCACTTCCTTACAGGAGCGGCCAGCTCCTTGGATGGACATCACTTCCTCCAGGGTAGCTGCCCCATGGAGGGAGATCTCTTCTCCTAGAGGCAGTTGCCCGACGGAGAGGAGTCACTTCCCGGGCCGATGATCCGAGCCCCCTGCAGGTTGGTGGAGCGGGAGTTGATGTCGGGAATCTCTCCCCGTCCCCGGAATTTAAATCGATGTGCGGTAAAGTTTTGCGTCCCTTCCCCCAAGCTGAAACCGGGAGCGATCCCTTCGCCGTCATAACAGATAATTCCCCGGCTCTCCACATGGGCATCGGCCATATCGTAGCTGCTGCCATCAGCCGGGCGCTGGGTGATGGCCATCATCGATTGGGCCAGGACGTTGTTGATATCCAGATTGCCGTTACCCTCCTCGATGATCGATTCGATGGCGGACTCGGCGGCCTGGAAGGTGATGTTGATGCGGTGGCTGTTGGCAGAGACCCGCTCATCCAGGCCGCTCATGCGGGAAGCGGTGATGGCCAGAGCGCTCACCACCAGCAGAAACAGCAGGCCGATGAGCAACACCGAGCCCCTTTCGTCAGGGGAGAGCGTGGTTCGAATGGTCGGCATGGATCGTTCCCCCTCAAAAGGGCATGCGGTTGCGCAGGGCGATGGTGGTGACAAAAGAGCGCCGCAGCAGGCCGTCGGAATAGGGGCCGATGGGGCTCTCATTCACCAGTTTATAGGTATCATCCTGCTGGGCATTGACATAGTCAGCGGTGCGCAGCAACACGGCAATGCGAACGGAAAGGACATCGTTCCAGTCGGCGACGTTGGTGGCGATGCGGTAGAGATTGATCTCGCCGTTGCCGTTGGTATCCTCTCCGTAGAGAATTTGCAGACTTTCCACCCCTGCCACGAGGGTATAGGTGGCGGTGGCCCCTGGTGCGCCGGCGATGGAGCCGATGCATTGCAGTTCGGGTACGCCGTTGGCGTTGTTTTGCACCAGATATTGATTTTGGGTGAGGGTGCCGTTGGTGGCATCCCCAAAGCAGTTGGTGGCGGATTCGTATTGGATGGTGACTGAATCATTGGCCGCATTTCCGCCATCGATACCGATGATGGGGGCAGTGACGATGGTGGACTCCCGGGGAAAACCGGTCATGCGCATGTCCTGAGCCAGAAAGTCCAGCACGAAACGGCCATTTTCCTGGATTTCACCCACTCCTTCCTGGAGCTGGTAGGTATCCTGGTTGGATTGCAAAATCCGGATGATACCCGTGAGCAGAACCAGGCCCAGGGTCATGGCCACCATCAGCTCCACCAGGGTAAATCCCGCTGCCGGTGAAAGCCTCCATTGGGTGTTGGTCTGTTTCATCATGGCACCACGTTCAAGGTGACGCACTCCTTGCCAGCCGGGCAGGCGGCATTGGATGCCACGGTGTTCCATTCCGGTTTGCGCCAGGAGACGGTGATGGTGTGGGTTGTCCCGATGATGCAGGGGGTGGCGTTGCAGGTGGTGGAAACATCCAACCCCGGCAAGGTTTCCCCGGAGCCTCCAGCTGCGTTGCCCCAGCCATAGGAGTGACACCAGAGTTGGAAGGCATCAAACTCGGCGATCTGGAGGGGGGTGCAGGTGGTGTCGGCAGCCAAGTCCACCCCCGTGGAGCTGGTTTCATCGCTGC
Source organism: Magnetococcales bacterium (assembly GCA_015232395.1). Classification (NCBI taxonomy): domain Bacteria; kingdom Pseudomonadati; phylum Pseudomonadota; class Magnetococcia; order Magnetococcales; species Magnetococcales bacterium. Next base: position 18,153 of record JADFZT010000016.1, read on the forward strand.
ACAGGGCCGATGGAAAGCCGGTGCCGTCGATATCCTCCATGTTGACGGTGCAATCGATGGCGTCATAAGTTTGGGGAGCGACAGTGCGTTGGGTCAGATCGTAGCCGGAAAAACCGGTCGTGGTGCCGCTGGAAGCGCCGGTGGGATTGGCATGCATCCGTTCGGAAAGCTCCAGGGCCAGGGCCGCGGCCTGGCTGCGCAGATAGGCTTCGTTGCTCCCCTGCAAGGCCGCCAGTTGCAACAAGCCCATGCCTAAAAAACCGATGGCGAGGATGAACGAGGCGATGAGAATTTCCAGCAGGGAAAAACCGGCCTGGCTTGAATCCACGGGGGGCTGGTTCATCGGCCTGCGGGGTGTAGGTGGAGCCTCTCTCATGGCGGCATCCTGTGGCAGGACTGGATAGGGTTTCATGGCCGTCTCCATCACGGGCTACAGCTGGATTGGGAGGTGTCGGTGGCCGTTACGGATTCCATGCGTCCCGTGGCACTCAGAGTCAGCGCCTTGGCATGATCGGACCAGCCCCGGGAATCACAGAGAATCAGGTCGCCGGTCTGCACCGCGCCGTTGGCCAGTTGCGCCGTCCCCTGAACCGAAAATGAGAGATAGTTGTTCACGTTGGCTGAGCCTCTCAAGGTGTCGCCATGTTCATTAAAAGATTCATAGACCTGGACGATCTCTTCGGTAGCCGGATCCCGGTCACCGGAATTGTCCATATCCTCAAACACCAAAATACCGAGCTCCCATCCTCCTTCAGCACCGGTGTCGCACTCTTCAAGATCCGTGCTGCGGCAGGCGGTCACCCGGTTGCCTCTTCGGATCGCCTCGCTGCGGGCCATCTGAAAAACGCCCAGAATACCGTTGGTGCGGGAGGTCATGCGGCTGTTTTGAATCATGCTCTCCACCAGGGGCGCGGTCTGGCTGGCCAGGATCGAAAAAAGCACCAGGGTGATCAGCAGTTCAATCAGCGTGAATCCATTTTTTTCTGACATGAATGACTCCAATCCACGAGCAAACAGATCCTTGATGAGACTCTCTTGGGATCTTGTTTGGCATCCCTGGTCCATTGAACCTAAATCCGGCAGTTGGGCGTACGCACATGCCCCAGCCTATTGATCCACCAAGCAAATCGGGAGAAAATCTTGTGACCAATCAGGAGACGGCGATTTCTCCCAATTCACTATGCGAACCAATATCCTGCACCAGCCACACACGCCCAACTGCCGGATTTAGGTTGAATCCAATGCATTCCGCTTCAGCTGGGGAATCAATGGATAGACGATGTTTCCACCAACCAGAGTTACAAGGGACGTACCAAAGGTGATCTGTGATATTTTTTTCCGCACTTCTAAATAGTTACGGATAACTATACGGAGGCGGGAGGGGGAAGGGAAGGCGGGGAATTGTAAAAAAATATGTCAATAGTCGCTATTCGTTTACTGTTCGTCAGGTTTTTTTACTGGTTTCGGTTGGGTGGTCCGTTGATGGGGGCTGGGAGGGTGAGGGCAAAGGGTGGGTGTTGGGGGTTGAGAGGCAAGAGAGGGCGCAGCCTGACGCCCCCCTTGCCTGGGGATGGATTGCGATAATGCTCGGGCAAGGGGGGCAGAAGCGATTATTAAGGGTGCCCCCTCACCCCTCCAGTTGGGCGAGTTCTTTCATGTGGGCCTGGGCGGCTTTGTTGTGGGGATCTGCCTGGAGGATGGCTGAAAAAGTTTCCCGGGCTTGGTCCATGTGGCCCAACTCCATATGCAGCCGACCCAACTTTTGCCGGGTGACAAAATCCTCTTCGGCTATCTCTACATACCCCCTGTAAATTTCAAGGGCCTGCTCCTTGTCACCGGTCAAGCGCAGGAGGTCTCCATAAAACGGGGTGAAGAGCTGAGACATGCGGGAGAGTTTTTCAGCCGCCTCCCGGGCGGTAACGAGATCCTTCTGCCTGAGGGAGAGGGAGAGAATGCTTCTCAGGCTATCCATCTGGATCAACTCATGATCCACCTCCTGAAAGTGACGGATGGCGTTTTTCCTCTCTCCATCCAGCTCTGCCAGATAGCCTCGGATTAACGCCAAAAACTGGTTTTTATCGTCTATTTCGCACGCCTGTACGCCCGCCAGGAAGGCGTTCAGGCGATCTCTCTCCTTGCGGCGAAAGAAGGTTTTGGCCTTGGCGGCGATGGAGCGGGGGCTGGCAATGTGGTCCCGGATATAGTCGGCATAGTTGGTGTTGGTGGCGGCCAGTTTATCCTGGAAGCGCTCTTCCAGCTGGGCCAACTTGGCAGCCAGGTGTTGTGGCTGGTCGGCGATGGTCTCTCCCCGCTGATCGAAAAAGCGCCGGAGCCGCCCTGGCTGATCATCCTTTTCCCATTGGCTTAGAAGGAGCTTCAGGTTGGGCTTGGGTTTTTCCTCCTCCATGCGGGCACGGATGCGCTGTCGGGCGCTGTCGATGTGTTTCAACATGTCCAAGGTGCTTTTTTGATAGACCTGATAATAAAATGCTCCAGCCGCCTTGATCTCTTCGTCAGACCACTCCTTCTCCTTGTCCGGGCGGCTTAATTTTAAAAAAGCATTGAGATACCAATTTTTAACCTGGGTACTGATGGCGGCATGTTTTTGGTTCAGGGTCTCCTCGATTTTATCCATGCGCAGTTTAAACTTATAGTTGGGAGCGCGGCCCTTGGAGCCGAACATCTTGGCATTGCAGGAGAGGGCTTCATCGGTGAGCTTTTTGATGCTGGTCAGCTGTTTGCGGATATTGTTCAGCTCCTGCTCCACCGCCTGATAGTGGCCCAGGCGACTTTCAGAGCTATCCTCGGGGATGTGCTGTTGCAGGATGTGCCACACCGAGGGGGTGATCGGCTCCAGGGCGATTTCATCCAGGGGAATGTAGGCGACATGGTCCGCCTTGGCTGCGCCAGGAGCCGGGTTGATCACCTGACAGCCCACCTCCTCGCCTTTTTTGCCCAGCTTGGCCAGAGAGGGGAGGGCGTTGAGAAAGGCCGGGGTGGTCTCCGCCTTGCCGCCGTCATTGGTTTCCACCCAGATGTCGGTTTGCAGGGAGTAGGGCCCGAGGGCCATTTCGGCACTTCCCTTGGAGTGGGTAAATCCCTCCTTGCTGAAACAGAGATCAAGACCTGCCACAATCAATTGGGAAAAGCCCATGTCCAAGGCCGTACCAATGGCTTGATGGGCCACGGTGATACCGGGAATATCCCGGTCTTCCGGGTTGAGGGGATTGGCCCAGGGAAAGATCAGACCCATAAAAAGATTGCGCCCCCGCCACTGTCCCAGCAGGGTGGGATTGAGATGATATTTATTGACCAGCAGCGTGTGTTCATAAAAATCCAGCATCTGCTTGGATTGATGAAAAATCACATCGTGGGGATCGATGGCGAACATCATGTCCGGCACGATGCCTTTTTTCTGTAGCTGCGCCGCAATTCGGGAGACCGCCATCACTACCAGATTTTCCCGGTTGGCCAGGATCCAGGGATAAAAAAGATCCAGGGAGGGGCCTCCGGCCATGATGATGGCTGTTTTGCCTTTGAAAACATTATCCAGGCACTGCACCGAGGTGCGGTTTTCCCCCAGGTTTTCGATGGCTTTCAGCATGAAGATGCGATTATTGGTCTCAAACCCCATGGCCATCTTCATCTGTCCCAGGAGCTGCTCAAAGCTTGCCAGGAGCGGGGCATAGCCCGGGTGGGTGCGGTCGAGAACCGCCAGGGATTTGATGGCCCGCACCCCCTCGGTATAGTAATAATCCTTGAAATTAAATTTTTGCGCCCTTTCCAGCCAACTGGTGGATGTCTCCAGGGCGACGTTGTCCGGCAGGGGATCGGGCAGGAGGCGATCTTTTTTCAGGCGCTCAATGATCTCCGGCAGTTCGATAAATATATATTTGGAGCTTTCTGCCGTGCCTTTTTTCAGCAACCAGTGGATCAAAAGTCCTCCGTCGGTGCCCGGCACCAGATAGAGGCGGCTTTTTTCCTGCATCCGCTCCCCCATGTGGCGCTGATAAAAGCTGTCGGTTCCGGCCAGGGAAAAAATTTCACCGTTTACCCCGGGCAGATATCGCTCACCAAAGCGATTGGTCAGGGTGGGGCCGATATCAAACGCTTCCCCATTCCTGTTTTGCAGGCCCGCCTGATTGAGATGCTGTTGCTGATTGAGCTCTTGATAATAGTCGGCTTCTTCTGTGTTTGCTTGGATCATGGGGCGTGTTCCCGTTTGGCCCGGTCAGGCGTGCTCTTTGGGCGAAAATGGTGGATGAATCGATGGCAGGGGCGTGATCCTGAAAGTGGCCTCTCAAGCTTTCAGGGCCAGGGTGATGGAGCCTCCCCTTCTTGCAGGATCTACGCGTTAAGGGTATCAGCCATTTTTTTGCAATATTCTTTAGCATTTTTTTAGCAATTTTTGGGCCGTGCGTGGCAGCCAAGAGGGGGCGTTGGCTCCGGGTGTGCGACCCCGCTACAATACCCCCCATTTCAAGCTACCTGAAAAAGGAGTCATCCTTGGCCGTGTCAGGAAAAGGGACCATCCTCATTTTTTCTGCCAACCATGAGGAAAACCAGCAGACCGATTGGATCCTCTACGGGCCGCTGATCGTCTATACCCTGCTCAAGGAGGCGGGGTTCAAGGTGATCTATATTCAGGAGTTCATGACCCCCGACTATGAACCGATCATTCGGGAGCATGCCCGGGATCTGCTCTTTTTCGGGGTTTCCGCCACCACCGACCAGATTCCCCTGTCGCTCAAGGGCATCCAGGTGCTGAAAAAAATCGCCCCGGATGTGCCGGTGGTGTGGGGGGGGTGTCACGCGACCCTGCTGCCCCAAGAGACCCTCCAAAGCCCTTATGCCGACTATGTGATTCCCGGCAAGGTGAAAGACAATCTGGTCCGCTTTGCCAAAGCCCTGCAAGCCGGGGATAGGGCTGAAATCAATACCATTCCCAATGTGCTCACCTCATCCAGCCCGGCTGCCAATGATCCCGGGGCGGGGATCGTCGATTATCGCAGTGACGAGTTGGTCTATCCCCGGATTCCCTTTGAGGATTTCGATTTTTCAAGCCTGCTCACCCAAAACCGGGTGCTCAACTATATGCCTTCCCTGGGATGTCCCGGCTCCTGTGGATTTTGCCCCTGGGGAGAAAAACACGCCTGGAACCGGGTTTCTCTGGAACGCACCCTGGCGGATATCGACTATCTGATCCGCACCTATGACCTCTCCCAGCTCTGGTTCAGCGATGCCACCCTGGCGCCGGAAAAAGAGTTTTTACTGGGGATTGCCGAGGGGATTTTGGCCCGCAAGCTCAATGTCACCTGGCGCTGCTTTGCCCGCATTCCGGAGTTCGACAAGCTCACCGCCCAAGAGTATGCCGATCTGGATCGCTCCGGGCTCGATGCGGTCTTTTTCGGGGTGGAGTCCATGAACCGGACCTGCCAAAAAATTCTCCGGAAAAAAAACAGCCCCAAACGCATGGAAAAGGTGATTTCCATGATGGGGGCAACCCGGATCAAGCCCTATGTGAGCTTTCTTTTTGCCATTCCCGACGCCCCTTTGGCACATCTGGAAGAGGATCGACAACATCTCGACCTCTGGCAATCCTTAAATCCAGGCGTGATCTATCAGGTGGGGTTTTATGTCTACTATCCCGGCTCCCATCTGGCGGAGCTGGTGGCGGCCCGGGGATTTGATGTGCCCCGAAGCCTGGAGGCGTGGGGGGCACGCTACGGCAAAAACCGCTTCAAGCCCACCCGGGATCACCACATTCCCTGGTTTGAGGCAGATTACAATCGGGCCTATGTGGAGCGATTTTTCGAGATTTTTCCGGATGTCCACGAAGATCGCAAGGAGACCTCCTGGAACAAGAGCCTGAAGCGGTATGAGCAGAATCCCCCCCTGCCAGCAGGCGCGGAGGGGCTTTAGTGGGTGGGGAGGGGTTTTGGTAGGAACGGGGGGACGATTTGGCGGTGGGGCTGTCTCTTGTGGGTCTCTTTGGCGATACCACGCTTAACAACCCCACCGCTGCAAATCAGGATGCCAGGAAGGAGGGGAATGGCTTGGATCAATGGCTGGCAAAGAGGCTCATCTGGCCATCTTCGGTAAAGGTGACCACATCATACTTGTCCGGCTCTTCACCAGGAACCTCCATGCCGGGTGAGCCGATGGGCATGCCCGGGGCGGCGATGCCGGTGACCGGGGGCTTTTGGGCCAGCAGCTTGCGGATATCCTCAATGGGAACGTGTCCTTCGATCACATAGCCACCGATCTTGGCGGTGTGGCAGGAGGCGGCCTGGAAGGGAACCCCCAGGCGGCGCTTGACCGAATCCATCTCATCGACATCTTGTACCGAGACCGTCATGCCGTTGGCCTTCAGATACTCCACCCAACCGCCACAGCAGCCGCAAGAGGGGGATTTAAAGACGATCATCTCAGCCGCTTCGGGTTGTTTGGTGGAAAAGAGCCAGCCACCGACGATGAGCGCCGCGAGCCCCGCCATACCGGCGATGAGGAGACCGGATTTTTTCTTGGCGGCTGGGGGTGTTGCCTGATTGGTTTTTTGGGGTGATTTTGCTGATTTTTTCTGGCCCATCTCTTTATCTCCTGACGTAGAGGCGGATCCCTTCCGGGAGATCCGGCTTGTTATCCTGTAAAATTTATCCTGTAAAATCCGGCTTCCCCATCTAGGTTTCATGGGGGAAGGGGATTGATCAGTGTTTTATCTCTGCCGGTTCCAGCTGACCCAGTGCCTGCTGCCATTCAAACTGTTCGGGCTTCCAGAGGGTGTGTAGGTAGCGGATGATGGCCTGAATTTCCCGACCGCTCAAGCGCTCCTTGAATGACGGCATCCGGCCATCCTCTCCCCCCTGGGCGATGATTTCAGCCAGCTGGCTGTCAGGGTGGTGCCAGGCGTGGGCGGAGTGGTCCAGGGGTGGGGGGGGATATTTCAAGTCCGGACCCGGCAGAGGCTCCTGCCAATCCCCTTCCAACCCTTCCCCATCCAGTCCGTGGCACTCCTGACACTGTTCCACATAAAGGCTCTTGCCATCCGCCAGATCGAGTCCGTTGGCCCATGCTTGTGGCCACGCTAGCAAAAGCACGCCCACCATCAGGCCCATGATGCCTGTCACGATCCGGGTGACGGTTCCCCTCCGGGATTTCTGACGATCAGACATCAGGAGATCCCGTTTTGTTGTTGCCACCAGCGGAGAAAGGGGACCACCTGTTCCATCATCTCCCGGGTGACATCCGGGACCGGGGGCATATCCCCAAAGGACCAATGGTGCGCCCGAACCCCGGACTCTACCGCCCGATAAAAGCTGAAATCGGCATGGTGGGTGGGTTTATAGTAGGCGTGGATCAGCGGTGGACCCTGATCTGTTCCTTCTGCCCACAGGCCATGGCACTGGAGGCAGTTTTTCTGAAAAATCCCTGCGCCCGCTTCATGTTCTGCCGGGAGCTGGGCCGGGGGTGTCACCACCACGGGGCTTTGATTGGATGGGGGCTGGTTTTTTCCCTGATGTGACCTCATGGCCAAATAGCCTCCCACCAACACGACAGCCACGATTCCCAGAAGGAGCGCCTTGGGGCTGGACCGTTGTTCTGTTGGGTCGGGTTGATTTTGTCTGTTTTTATTCTCCATATGTTTTTTATGCTGAGTTTGTCCTTTGGCACTGGTTTGTCCGATGGTTATCCATGATCCAATCTTGGGTTGGATCATGGGCATCATACACCATTAGTGCCCTCTTTGTTGAATTCGTTCTCAAAAAAGTATGTTTCTACACGTTTTTCGTGATGGTCTCCTTGCCAGAGAAGCCTTTCTGAAGCACCTGTTGGCTACGTTCTCCAACTGGATCGATCAGGGGAGTTGCATCCGTCCCGTACGCAGTTTCCAGATCAGATATTTTTCCAAAACTATTTTGAGCCAATGGGACCAGGGGCCGGGGATGAGCAGCTGGATTTTTCGCGGTGCGAAAATCCGGTCGGTCACCATGAGCACGCCCTGATTACCGGCATCCATCACGCAGACTGCAGCGGTCTTGGGAAAGGGGACCTCTTTTGGGGGGCCACCGAGAATGTCGGCTGCGATATTGTGGGCAGCCACCGCCGCCATCTGTTCGGACATGTGGGCGGTTTTCGGCACTCCACAGGGCACCGGGGTGGGGGCGGGGGGGGAGACCGCCACCGAGATGCCAGCGGCATAGATGTTGGGGACTTCCAGATGCTGGTAGCGGTCATTGACCGGGACAAAGCCCATGGCGTTACCGATCCCCAGGGACTCTTTTACCGCCCCGACCCCTTGGAAAGGGGGAATCAGAATCGAATAGTTGAAGGGCAGCACGCCGTTATCCCGGGTGTGGATTTCACCGGGGGTAACCTTTTCCACCACGTTGCTGGTGAGCCAGTTGATGCCCGCCCGTTGGAAAAATTTTTCGATTATGGGTTGGGCCGAGCCAAAGCCGTTGATGCCGAAGTGGGTCAAAAAAGGCTCAGCGGTGATGAAGGTGAGGGGGGAACGATTCCGAACACCGGCGACTTTCAAGGCCCGATTGAGGTTGAGGAGAATTTCGTAGGAGGCCCCAAAGCAGCTCGCTCCCTGGACCGCCCCCACCACCACCGGGCCGGGATTTTTAAGAAAATCCTGCCACGCTTTGGCCGCTTCGATGGCGTGGGGCAGGGTGCAGGCAGAGAGGGTATGCCCCCCATGGGGTCCCAAACCGGGTACGGCTTCCCACGCCATGCGGGGGCCGGTGGCGACCACCAGATAGTCATAGGCCATCTCACCGTTATGGGTGAGCACCCGGTTTTTTTCAGCGTCGATTTTTTTGGCTATACCTTGAACGAAGCGAATATCGTGGCGGGTCAAGGCAGGCTCCAGGTCGAATACAATTTCCTCGGGCTGTCGCCATCCCGGGACCAACCAGATCAGGGAGGGGATGAAGACGAACTGGGGATCTTTGGAAAGGACGGTGATTTCGGCGCGATCCTTTAGCTTGTGTTTCAGCTCAAAGGCTGCGGCGAGTCCGGCAAAACTGCCACCCAGAACGAGGATTTTTGGTTTGGTGTTCATTGTTTTCTCCGACCTGCCTGTCCACTGATATAACGGAAAATCGACTGCATCTCTTGGTTGAAAAAGCCCTGGCATCCGAGCCTGGCGGGTGTTGCAAATCCTTATTTACCCTTGTCGAACAGAACCTCCAGAGCCCAGAGAATCAGTACAATGGGCAGTAGCCAGATGAATACCATCCACACCCCGCCAAAGAGGCCGTGCCCAAACCCGAACCCCATGCCAAAGCCTGTTGCAGCGCCACCCATCATGACCATTCTCCTCAAATAAGGGTTTGCCGGTTAACGAACAGATCCAGATTTTCCACATCCCACTGCCGACCATCAGGCCCCAGTCGGCGGTTTGCTACAGCAGGGGGCCTTGTGGTTCAGATTATCCAACTCGTTTTTTTCGGTATAGCGGATCCAGTCCCGTTTTTTGCGCTGTATGAATCCATCTGCCGGGGGATAGCTGATTTCAGTCAAAAAGTGCTCTACTTCCCCAAAGTGGGTTTCAAACAGATCGTAGGTGACCGTTACCTGGTTATCACCAAAGCAGGCTTTAACCTCCTGGACTCCGGATAAGGCTCCGAGACCTTCAGTGATGATCTCTTCACACTCGGGGCAGACCATTTCGGTGACCGTCAAGCTCCGGGTGACCAGATGTCTCTTTGTGGAGGGTGTCATCTTTTATCTCCCGTTGAACGCGATAGCCCGCATCAGAGCGGTTTTCTTTATTTGATTCGATTCCATTTTTTCAGAAAATTCGGGTCATTTGAATTAATATATTGTAATAGTTTTCCCCAAAACTCTTGCCGCCAGTCACATTTCATTCGCAATTGGTCATATTGGGTGGGAGGGAGTCAAAAATGGGTCGCAGGGGTGGGAATCGGGTCATTTTTTGAGTGATTGGCTGACAATCTATCCCGTGGCCGTTTGGTATTGATCCCTGACCTGGTGAGTCCGGTCCCTTTTTTTTACGTTAATGAGAGCCACATTCGTTCCCCTCGGGGAGAGGATGGGTTGAACGGAAGGTTGATATGACCCTCAGTGTCACCGATCAGGAGCAGATGGCGGCCCACATCCGGGCTTGTGGGGTAGAGGTGGGGGCAGACATCATCGTCCACTCCACCCTGCTGGGGTTTGGGGTGCTCCAGGGGGGGGTGGAGATGGTCTACCGGGCGCTGCGTAGCGTCGTGGGGGAGGGGGGCACCATCGCCGTGCCGACCTATCTTTTGGGGGCCGACCCCAACCTGATCTACGATGCGGCGACCACCCCTTCCCTGGCGGTGGGCAGCTTTTCGGAATATCTCCGGCAGCTGGATGGTGCGGTCCGCAGTCCATGTCCTCTCCACTCCCATGCGGCTGTTGGACCTAAAGCGGCACTTCTCAACGAGGTGGATGGGGGGATTTCCCTGGGGCGGGGGTCCGATTTTGACATTCTCCACGATGCCGGATTTGCCACCCTGATGCTGGGATGTCCCTTCAAGGATGGGGCCACCTTCGTGATGCATCTGGAAGCGGTGGCTGGGGTTCATTTTCGGGAGTGGCTTGATTTGAGGCGGAAAATACGGGATCCAGACGGCTCGGTGAGATCCATTCGCTGTCGCTATTATGCCCGCAAGCGGGGCTTTGATGAGGATTTGCAGCCCATATTGGATCTATTGCAGGCCAGCGGGACGATTCGAACGGTCCCTTTTCGTCGAACGACAAGTCTATATATCCCGGTTGTGGGCTATGGGGTGGCGCTGGAGGGGCTTTTGAAAAATCCGGAGATGACGTTGATTAAATAAAATAAAGAGGAGGATGCTTGGGAGAGAGAGAATCCAGCAGCTGACCGCTATGCATCCTGGGAAAGAGTGCCCTGGAGGAACTTCATGGAGGCCTCTGTACCCAGATAGCCTTGCTTTTCCGCTGCCAGAGCACCTTCTGCCCACAGTCGATCTTCCAGGCCAGGGCTTGCAGCTCCTGATATCTTTCATGGGAGAGGAGCACGGCCGATTCCTGCCCACCTTGGGTGATGATAACCGGCGTGCGTGTGGCTTTGTTGAGGTAGAGGGCCAATCGCTGCTTCAGTTCAGTGGCCGTCACATGGCTGGTCATGGCGTCGATTCCCTTTCTGAATGTTTCATCCTGAGCATCTGATTTGCCTGATTTGTTTCCTCCCCTTCTCTGCTGAAGGAGGGGAGGGAGCAGGAGGGTCTTATTCCTTCTTTTCCCCATACACCACCATGTGTTCGCTGTGCTTTCCTCCCAGGGTGACGCTGTATTGCCCCTGATCGATGATCTCCAGACCATCGCACCAGGAGATAAACTGTTCCAGGGATTCGGGGACGGTGACGATCATCCCTTTTTGGCCGGAGGTTTCTTGAATCACCCGGCGACCATGATTGTCTGCCAGGGGTTCGGTGATGGTCATGAGAATATCGTTGGGGGTGGGCATGGCGGCGATGAAGGCTCCCCCGGAGGGTAATCCCTGGATCAGCTCCTGGATATCTTGCTGGACCCGTTGTGGCGGGTTGTAGAGCAGGGAGCACCAGGCGACGACCTGATCATAAATCGGCAGCTGGCCCCGGAGTGCGCGCCGGGGGTCGATGGGGTTCATGGGGGGGATGGGGAGATCCCGATATTTCAGCCGCTGGCTGAGGGTGGTGAGGGCTTGCCGGGAAACATCGGTGCAGTGGATGCGATGACCCCGGCGCAGAAGAAATTCGCTGTTTACCCCCGAGCCGCAGCCGTGATCGAGAATGATCCCCACACCGCCTGAGGTCGCTGCCCGACGTTCGAAGCTTAAGGCCAGGCGAATGAAAGCCTCGGTGGGGTGGGCCATAAAGTTGCCGTTTTGGTAGATCTCATCCCAGATCCCCACATTGTTGCTCGGTTGTGTCACGCTGGCTCCCCTCTGGCCGATTTATCCACGTTTAATTCCCCTGCCTGGCATCGATCAGAGAGGCCAGCCCGGCGATGGTGGTGATGGCGGGATTCATCATATCGTCATCTTCAAAAGCCACCCCGAAGGTTTCCCCCGCTTGCAGCAGCAGGGTGACCAGGGCCATGGAGTCGAGCACCCCTTTTTTCAGCAAATCGCTCTCAACCCCACAGCCGGTATCCTGGAAGGGCACGCCGCAGGCTTGCTCCACCAGGGTGATGAGGCGGGCCTCCAGTTCGGTGGGTTCCATGGCGCTCCCTTATCCTTGTTTTGTTCTGCCCGCTGGGGTTAACTCCCCCAACAGCTTTTCGCTGAAACGCTCCCGCACCGCTTTGCGATCCTTCTTGCCGTTGGCATTTTCCGGGAAGGTGTCGATGGGATAAATCCGATCCGGCAGCATGTGCAGGGGAAGTTGATCGCCCATGGTCTGTTTCAGCTGGATGGGGTTGATGGTTTCACCAGGGGGCATCTGCACCACTGCCACCAGCAATGAGCGCCCATGGTGCTGGAACTGAAAGCAGATCACATCCCGGATTTGGCTGTGGCGCTTGAGGTTGACCTCCACATCCATCAACTCTATCCGATAGCCCCGGTGCTTGATTTGGCTGTCGATGCGCCCTTTGCAGAAGGTGAGCCCTTCGTGGTGGGCGATGAGATCCCCGGTGCGAAACCATCTTTTGCCATCCCGCTCAAAAAATCGATCCGCCCCCACCCCATCGAGATAGCCGGGGGTCAGCTGGCAGCCGGAGAGCAGCAACTCCCCTTCCTCGCTCACATCCACCTCATTGCCGGGAAGCGGGGTGCCGATGGGGACAAAACCGAACGCTTCGAACCGCTCCACATCCCCCGGTTGGCACCGGTAATGGAAGTTTTCCACGCCACTCTCGGTGAGTCCATAAAAATTATAGATATGGGGCACCTTCATCCCCTCCTGGCAATAGTTCAATACCGGCAGGGCAAAGGGCTCGCCACAGAGAAAGTGAATGCGGATGGAGGTGTTGAGGGAAGGGTGCAGCTTGCGTACGCGATCGATCACCGAAGGCACCGAGGCCCAGACCGTGATGTCGTTTTGCTGCATGAACCCCGCTGGCATCACCCGCTCCCGGGGGGTCATGACCGGAGCAATGGCGCCTTGAACCAGGGGAAAGCAGAAGAGATAAAAAATTGAAATATCAAAAGCAAAATCGTGATAGTCAGCGAAAACATCGCCACTCTGGAAGGGGAGGATGTTTAAACAATTTTCAATAAAATGGATATAGTTCAGATGGCTCATGGGTACCCCTTTGGGGGTTCCGGTGGAGCCGGAGGTGAACATGATATAGGCGATCCCGTCGGGATCGAATCGGGGTGGGGGGATCTCCCGGGGGGGGATGGGGGATTGTGCCAGTTGGCCGAGATTCCACACCGGGATGTTTTGCTCCTGGAGATGGTCGGCTATTTGGGAAGGGAGGTCACAATCCATCAGCACCAGCGCCGGTGGCACCATCTTGAGGATATCCAGATTGCGGTTGACCGCCAGATCCGGGCTTAAGGGCACCCAGATATTGCCGGAGAGGATGGTGGCAAAAATGGCCCCGTAGGCTTCGAAGGATTTTTGGCTGTAGATCACCACCGGGCGTTGATTGAAATCTGCCAAAAGTCCTTTCACCTGACAGATCACCCGGTGCATCTCCCCATAATCCCGCTGATCCTCCCCATAGCGGTAGCAGATGCGTGGGGAGGGGGTGAGGGCTTGGTGGAGCTTCTGATAATAACGGTCGATCACGATAGAACCATGGCGTTGATGGCAGAGGGCAGAGGGGGCGCTTCCTTGGATCCGGATGGTTCCCCATGAATCGGGGATTAGCCGGGCAAGGGGATTTTATCAAAGGGTTCTCCCGGCCCAAAGGTACGGTACAGGCAGAGGGCTTTGAGGTCCACCACTGTGCTGGAGATGGTCTGAAAAGTATCTTGACGCCAGATCCGCTCACGATCCTGGGGTGAGGCCGGGGCGATGGCCTGGAACAACCCTTCCTGGCTGGTGATTCCCTGGATTTTTTCCCCGGCATAGTCAAAGCGCTCCCAGCTGTTGGGATAGTCGGGCCGGTGTCGGGGCCCCCAGCTGAGATGGCGAAAATGGTTGGTGACGATGTAGCGCTCCCCCATGGGGGAGGGATGATGGTCAGCAGCATGCACCTCCACATGCACCCCCCGGTTGCGATCCACCAGAATGGCATTATAGCCCCGCCAGGGTGTTTTGGTTTTTTCGATGGCTGCCAACCAATCATCGATGGAGCGGACCTGGGGCAGGAGTCGGGAGAGGAGGTGTGAAATGCCGGATTTGCCCTGGATATCCCGGGCCATCAGCTCCCGGGCTTTTGGCAACTCACCAGCCTCCACAGCGGCGGTCCAGGTGGGGGAGTTGACGGCGGTGGTGACAAAGGCACAGCCGTGGCGATTCAACCCCAGGCTCAAATAGTCCGCGCCAACGGTTCGAACCCCCAACATTTCCGGGGTGGCCACAATCTCTTCGGTTTCCGGCTGCTCCTTGTCGCGGTTTTTGGAGAGCAGTCCCTGATTCTTTAAATAAAACACGGTGCACATGAAAGATCGACCCGATGGTTGGTGAATGAGAGTGGCTTGGAGCTGGCTTGAAAAAACCAAACAGGCTGATGGTGCGCCATTGGTCCGGGGGATTCAATCCTTAAGGTGGTGTCTGTTTTATCTCAAGCGGTCGGTGAGTTCCCGGTGGAGGTTCAGGGGAACGGTCTCTGTGAGCTGCTTGTGGAGTTTGGGTAGCAGGTAACAAAATTCCAGCCAAGGGGAGATATCCCCCCGGTAGCGCAGCAGGCTTAAACGATCCAGATCCAGCAAAATTTCCGCATCCCGCTCCACCAGCACCCCGAAAAAGACAAAGGGCATGAAACGCCGCTCCACCTCGGAATAGAGGGAGCCTTTGACGATTTTTTGGGAGATCAGGCCACAGCGATAGATATAGAGCCAGCGGAAGGCGTCGCAGCTGCCGCTGGAGCCAAGCAGGGTCAAGCCTGGCAGCACCGGGGCCTGGGGATGGCCAAAATAGCCCGCCACCTGATGATAGCTGTAGGGGGTGTCGGTGTCGTAGATCATCACCAGGAGGGAGCGGGGGTGGATGCGGCCTTGGGTTTTTTCCCGAATACGCGTGACCAGGCGGCGGGAGATCAGAGTGGCGATTTCGTTGCAGCGCACCGGCCCCAGCATCAGCCGCCCCCGGTAGCGGTCGATCCGGGGCTTGGAGATATCCCCCAGCACCAGGCTTTTTTCCAGATCAGTACGGGTCAGCTCCAGCTCCCCGAACGCCTCGACCCGCTCCCGACACGCTTCGAAATAGGCCTGCCGAATCTCCATGGGCTGGGCGGTGATCTGGTGGGGATCCACCTCCACCCCGTTTACGTCAAAGAGCACCGCCTCGGCAGGCACCGTGAGATCAAACGCCTGGGTGATCATTTTGGCGCCCAACGCCACCCCAAAAAAGATTCCCTCACCGATCCACTTGTCCACCGGTTCCAGATTGGCCCGGATCACCGCCTCCTGGTGGCGATCGTGATGCTGGATGTAGCTTTCCGCCAGGGACTCCTCCAGGGCTTCGATGCCGCCATCAAGATCCAGAGGGCGCTCCATCTCGTGGGGGATGGTCAGGGAGGAGACCGACGTCCCCTGGAAAAGCGCCCCCCGCTCCGGCTCCCCATACCACGCCTTCAGCTCCTCGGTGCGCACCCATTGGTTGAAGAGGGTGTGATAGAGGGCCTGCTGTTGGGGCGAGCTGCTTTCAAAGAGCCCACGCCCCTGGGTCACCTTGGCTTCCAGCTGAGCATACCAGGCTTGTTGTTGGGGATCTGCCGGTTGGTCGTCCAGTTGGGCCAGATAATCTTTCAGATTCACGATGGCGCTCTTTTGTCGCTGAAAAACATGGTTAACCCACTCCTGGGTCCAAGGTTTATGATCCCTGAAGGTTATATGGCCTGCCTAAGAATTGGACACTCTTTTCTGACTCGTCATCCCCGCGAAGGCGGGGGTCCAGGGATATTATGGTGTCCTCAAGGAAAAACCAAATCTTCAGCAAGGCTGGTGTTATGCTGGAAGTGAAGCAAGATTTGGAAAGGTTCGTGCTAGACACTCTGGATTCCCGCCTTCGCGGGAATGACGACAAAAATACAAAGGCCTATGTCCAATTCTTGATTCGAATGGCTATACCTGCTCCAGCCGGACCCGCTCATATTTTTTGCGCTGTAAAACCGCCCGGGTGAGCAGCTCCAGATCTTCCCGGGTGCGGAAATGTTCTCTTCTAAGGGGCTCCGGCAGGGCGGCGGGGTCGATCTCCTGGCCTTCCCGATAGGCTTTGGCATAGCGTTCGGTGTTTTGGAACATTTCCTGGACATTTTCGGTGCCGTAGCGCTGGACGAAGGTAGAGCCCCAGTCGTTGCCAAACCAGTCACACAGCATCCCCCGCACCTGATCCGGGAAGAGGGTGACGAGGCCAATGTCGGGGCGGGCCTTGACGATATCAGCCATCATGGTGTGCCCGGCTGAAACCACCTCCCGCTTCCAGTTTTGGCCATCCACCAGATAGGGCAGACGCACCTGGAACTCTTCAGCAGGCATCCGGGAGAGGCCCAAGGCGTTCTCCTCATCAAAATCCCGCTCCATGGGGGAGCCCCGGGTGAGGTCGAAGGTGGCCAGGGTCAGGGTGTGGATGTGGCGATTTTGGATAATGTAGTCGGTGAGGGCTTTTCTCTGGGCTGCTGTTTCTCCGGGAAAGCCGATCAAAACAAAGCAAAAATTCATAATGCCCGCCTCCCCCGAGAGCCGTAGGACATCGTCGGTGTGGGAGGGACGGGTTTTTTTGTTCATCTCCTTCAAAATCCCCGGATCGTTGGTCTCCAATCCCCAGTGAATCTTGCGGCAGCCCCCGGCATAAAGGCGCTTGAGAACCCCCTCCCGGGTGAAGGATTTTTCCAGCCGGGCAAAGGTTTCCCAACGAACATGGAGGTTCTTTTCAGCGATCTCATCGGCGATTTCCAGAAGCAGGCTGGGCGAAGAGGTGTCTTCCATCAATTTGAAATAGACCGCTTGCCGACCGTGCTTTTCCTGAATTTCCCCCTGGATGCGTTGGAGTTCCGCCACCACCCGTGGGGCTTCCCGCAGCCGATATTTGTTGGAGCCGAAGGGGATGGCGCAAAAAGCACACTCCCCATAGCACCCCCGGGTGGTCTGCACCGGGATGAGATATTCGGGGAGGAGATAGCGCTCAAAATCAAAACCGCTGAAATCCACCTCGGGAATCGCCTCACCGCTCAGGGCCGCCCCGGTGCGCTGGATGAGGGGGGGGGTTGGGGAGGGGGAGGCGTCCGGGGCCTGATCTGGTGCATGATTTGGCGTGTGGCAGGGGATCAGGTTGGTCATCTCGACCTCTTCCCCCCGAATCAGCTGGCGGTGGAGATTGACCAGGGGAATCTCCCCATCCCAGAGAATCAGATAATCCGCCAGCCCCCGAATGCCCGGATGGTTCAGCATTGACTCCTGGCAGCGGGTGATCATCTGGCCACCGAAAACGATGCGGCACGTTGGCATCTCCCGGCGAATCACCCGGGCTAACGTGTGGGCCGGAATCAGCTGATCCTGAAAGGTGATGGCGATACCGATGATTTTGGGTTTGAGGGGGATAAAATCAGCGCGCACCCGTTTTTCATAATAGGCGATAAAGGGGTTGCTCTCTCGATCCCGGGTGGCGGCCAGCACCGAATCAAACTGGAGTCGGTCGTGGGCCATGGCCAGAGAGCGCATGCCCACATGGAGCTTGGGCCATCCCTTGGAACGCTCCCAGAGACGGGCCTCCAGATCGTTATAATACGAAAGGATCGAGAGGGGGTTTTGGCGAAATTCGGTCTGGCTGGGGGGTGGGGGGAGGGGGCTTAAAAAATCATGAAAAAAATCGATATTGTCATCGACAATCCGACAGTTGAAACCGGCCGTGGTCAAGGCCCCCTGCAACAGGGGCAGATTCAGTTGGGCATGGAGCGGACTGGAAATGGGGGTGTTGATCAGGATGGAATCCACCTCTGCCACAGGGAGGGGTGGGGAGGGGGGTTGGCCGGGATGGCTGGGGGAAGGGGAGTGGGTGGCTGCCATGGAGCTGTTGTCAGAGCGCCCGATAGGCATAGACGAAGACCCCGCCGACATCTCCGGGTTGATTGGGACCGATCTTGATTTTTTCCACCAGCTCAAAGGGGGCTGCCTGCATTTCCGCTTCGAACATCTCCTCGTGGCGCTTAAAATCGCCGATCATCTGCAAGCCTGATTTTAAGGCGTTGATTTCGATCTGGGCCAGCTCAAAGGACTCTTCCCTCAGGGCCTGGTTGATGATGAAGGTGTGATAGCGATAGAGGGCCTCCCGCCGTTCTTCCGGTGTTTCATAGGGGGGGAGCAGCTCGCCACCCATGAGATAGAGCCCGCCGGGTTTTAAATTTTGGTGGATGTTGTGGATGAACGCCTCGGCTTCATCGTGATGGATGTGGTCGTGGGCAAAGACCGAGAGGGTGAGATCAAAAGCGCCTGGTTCACACCAGCCCACCGCATCCCCCTGACTGGTGATGACCCGGGGGTGTAGACGCTCTTCCAAAATCCGGCAGCACTCTTCATCGATGTCGATGGCGGTGATTTCCAGATGATCAAAGCCGAGAAAAGCTTCGGTCGCCAAACCCGTCCCTGCTCCCAACTCCAGCAGTCGGCTCTCCCCCCGATCCTGTAGAAAATCCCCACAGCGGGCCACCAGGGCTTCGATCATCTCCCCATAGAAGGGGTGGGAGCGCTCCACCGCATGGTAGATCTCCAGATCGATATAGCGGGACATCTCCAGGGTTTTGGAGCCCGGGGCTTTGGCGGTCATGAGCATTTTGGATTCCGATTCATTTTTTGGCTCTATCGGCTCTTATCGGTCAATCACCTGGTTGGACCTTACCGAAATTTCTTTTTTTTTGGGATTTTAATCAATTGAGACCCATGCAGGGGGCCTCCCTCAGGTTTTGCTCTCACGGCTTTAAAATCCGCCCACGCAAAATTTGCAGCAAAAACCGCAGGGAAGCCACGATCCCGGCAAAAATTTGCAATGAATTGAAGATTCGAAAGAAAAATCGCTCAAACCGCACCAGCCTGGGCAGCGCCCTCCAGGGCCTCAAGAGCAGGAGTATGGGCCACCAGCGACGCAAAAAGAGGCTCAACCTTCCCCAAAAACGATTCATGATCCGCTCCTTGTGTTCGACTTGTTCTGGTCATTTGGCCTGGATTTTGGCTTTTTCATCTGTCGAATGACCTCAATATGGTCCATCCGGGGCAGCTCCAGGAGGCTTTTGGGGGTGTCGAACAGATCGGTACGAAAACCGACCCGCACTCCGATGGAGGATAAAAACCGCAACGTTTCGGCATCATAGGCGTTGCAGGGGTAGGAGACCGTGATGGGATCCTCTCCGGTGATCGCCTTCAGATGACGGGCGTTGGTGGTATATTCGGCTTCCTGGCGGGCCTGGGGGAGATCGATGATGCGGTTGTGGTGGCTGTGGCTGTGGAGGCCGATCACGAAGCCGGCATCATGAAGCTCTTTGAGTTGTTCGGGCTTCATCCAGAGCTGATCGCTGATTTTATCGGCATCAAAACCGTTGCCGCTGATCATGGTGTCCATGACGGTCTCATAGCGTTCCGCCCCCAAAATCGTATTGCGCACATAGCGAAAGGTGCGGTCGTTGTTGGAATAAAAACGGTGGGGGGCGAGATAGCCCGCCGGGTCGAACCCCTCAAGCCCCTGGGTGATCTGATCCCAGAGGTCGAGCTTGCGGCAGGTTTGATAAAAAGCCCCGTAAAAGGCATCCACATGGTCAAACTGCACCGTGCGAAAATAGCGATAGATCTCCAATGTATCCTTTTCACCGCTCATGGGGCCGGTATAGGCGAACCAAAAGGCGGTCAATCCCAGCTCCCGCATCACCGGCACCGCGATATCATACTGGCAGCGGAGGCCGTCGTCGAAGGAGAGGCAGAGGTCGTTCTCACCCAGGGTGCCCGCCTGCACCCGATCCAGCCACTCATGAGCCGGAAGCAGGCGATCCATGCCGACATGCTCCAGCAGCTCCCGAAACTCCCCACCACTGATCGCCCCCTGCCCACGGGGGTGCTGCTGGTTATGGAAATGATGAAACATGATGGCGTAGGGGCTCATGGATCTCTTTCAGAGGCTGAGGCGTAAAAAAAATTCCGGGATGGGGGAGCGATTGCCGGAATCAGCCACCTCTGGCCGAATGGGGTGATGGAATGGATCTTTTCCCGTGGGAATTCACTCGGTTTGGCTGAGCACGATGGTTTTGATGGGGTGATGTGGGGTGTTTTCCGTTCACCCTTCTGATTCAGAGGGTACTCGGGGGTTTGGGGTGTTGGAAAGGTATCTTCACATACAGGGGTGGGCTTGAGGGGTTGGATGAAGGGAAAAAGGTGGGCTGGCACTAGGGATGGCGTCTGTTCAGATGCACCATGACAGTTGCTGAAAACGGCCTTCAGGGGAGAGGTTTTGGCTATAAGCGAGTGGCAAATAGCGGCTGGAACTGGCAGGATGATTCCTTCAGTTTCCGAAATCGACCACCCTTCATGAGGATCCCCATGAAACATCCCCGAATCATCGTTTTTGCGCTGCTTTTGGCCTGTATCGTCACCCTGGATTTTGCCAAGGCCGGGTCAACCCCCCAAACCGCCACCATCGAGCTGCCCCCCGCTTCTCTGGCCGCCTGGTACAAACCCCAAAACAAACGGCAGGTGTGGCTGCACACCATGTTTCGTCTGGGGCAATCATTCCAGGCGGTGCGCGATAGTGCCGAAGGGGGGGATGGTGAGGCCCTCAACCGCTGGGCGGGGATTTTTACCGAGACCTATGGAAAGCTCACCCAAATGGTCCCCGAATGGGCCGAAGAGGTGGATGGGGAAGCCGCGACGGCTTTGAGTGCTGCGGCCAGCCAGGGAGATGTCAAAGGGGTCAAAAGCGCTCTGAGAAAACTGGGACACACCTGCCGCTCCTGTCACGGGCAATACAAACTCGGTGTGGTGGCCCTGCTGCGGGCGCCGGATTTCAGCGGTGTGGAGATTCCAGGAAGCCCGGGAGAAATGGCAGAGGATTATCACGGCAGCATGAAAATCCTGCGCCGGGATCTGGCCCGCTTGAAAACAGCCCGGGAGGATGGCCAGATGGCAGCAGCCCGCACCCATGTGGATCAACTGAAAGAGCGCCTGATGCGAATGGCCAAGAGCTGTTCGGCCTGCCACCGGGGGGAGGAGCCCCAGGCACGGATTTTGGGGGAGCACACCTTCCAGGTGATGGATCAACTGAAAGCCGCCCTGGTAGCACCCCACGATCCCACAAAGAGCGGTCGGCTGTTGGGTGAATTTGGCTATACCGTCTGTGGCCGCTGTCACAGCATCCATCGCAGCGCCTCAGCCATTCGCCATCTGCTCCAGGAAGCTGCCGGGGAAGGTCAGCACACTCACTGAGGCTGAATTCGGATAAGAGGGGGGCAGATAAAAAACGAGACTGTTTTTTTACGGCCACACTTTTAATAGTAGGTCTACTTCAGAATTGGACACCCTTCTCTGACTCGTCATCCCCGCGAAGGCGGGGATCCAGAGGGATAATCATGGCTCTCAAGGAAAAACCAAATCTTCAGAAAGTCCGGTGTTTTGCTGAAAGTGAAGCAAGATTTGGAAAGGTTTGTGCCAGACTCCCTGGATTCCCGCATTCGCGGAAATGACGAAAAAGGGCAACGGCATATGTCTAATTCTTGATTCGAATGGCTATAAGCACCGAAAAGCATTCCCCTGGATGGGGGGTGGTTTTCGGTGTTGCTGGGTGGATTTTGTTATCAAAATTTGATTGTTGTTAATAAAATGTTACGGCGTGTTGACTTGCTTTTCCCTTCTGTTGGATATTGCTTATGATTTGATATTGATAACTTGTGGGAGTTGGGCGTCAACTGGGGGTGTATTGTGAATGTTGAGAGAGATGAAACGGGTGCGTTGGTCGTTCGCCTGGAAAAAGAGTTTACCTTCAATTTTCGCGAGAAGTTTCGCAAGGCTTATATCGATAACCCCGCAGGAACCCGCTATGTTCTGGATTTTGGTCGGGTCACCTATATCGACAGTAGCGCTTTGGGGATGCTGCTATTGATGCATGAGCACAACGGCGGGGGAAACACGGAAATAAAATTGACCAACATTCAGGATAGGGTCCGAAAAATTTTGCAGGTAGCCAATTTTGATCGGCTTTTTGCCATATCCTGAGGGCGGTTGTCCACCCTTCTATTGGCACCAGTGATTAATCCCAAACAATTATATAAAGAAGAGGGGGTTTGGGGGAGATTTTCTCCCTCAAGATTTTTTTCTTGATCTGGATGCTGCCCTTCCCTTAACCCCCCGCCAAACCCGAAACCCTTCGGTATCCGCGACCACCTCAACCTGATCCAGACAATCAGCCATCATCCACCCCAAATCCCAAAAGCGGTTGCCCACCAGCCACATCCCGCCACCGGGTTGCAGCCGCTTGGCTGCCGCCGGAATGAACTGTTGGGTGGCGCTCTGGTCCGGGGCTTCACCGCGATGGCGGGGAGGGTTGGCGAGAATATGGGAAAATGTCATGCCTTCGAGGAGGTGACCCACCCCATCTTCGGCGATCACCCGACACGATCTCTCCAGGCCATTGAGCTGGATGCCCCGCTCACAAGAACGCACAGCCGATATTTGATCGTCGCTCATCACCACCTGGAGGCCGGGATGGCGGCGGGCCAGGCTCAAACCCAGCACCCCCGAACCACACCCCCAATCAAGAAGCTGACCAGTGAGATTTTCCGGCAGGCTCTCAAGCAGCAAACGGGAGGCTGGATCCAGCTCCTGCCAGGAAAAAACGCCGGGACGGCTGGCAAGCTCCACCCCTGCCGCCTGAATCCGGTGGAATCCTTCATCATCCAGAGCCGGTGCTGAGACAGGCTTGCCCGGGGCTGGGGTGAAAACGCTCTCTCGACCCAGGGAAAGCAGGCGCACATGTCCCCGATAGGTTTCAGTCGCCGCTTCGGAAAAGCGTTTGCCAATCCCCTCGATCCCGCTTTCACGACTGCCGAAAATCCATAAGCGACCCGTCTGCCCCAGGGATGCCAAGGCGGATTCCACCAGGCTGCGGGCGGCTTCCCGTCCGGGGGGCAGCTCCAGAAGGATATGATTGGCTGGGGTGTGGGCGGTGGGATGGTCGTGGAGTTGGATCGTGAGACTGGGATATTGCTGACGAAATCGTTTGGTGATGGAGACCCGCCCCGCCACCACCGTGCCGTTAAATCCGGAGGGGATCAGGTGATCCAGGGGGCTTGGAAAATCAGCGGGCCAGTGGCTGAGATAGAGATGGGAGAGCTGCCCGATGGGACAATCATCGGCCAGTCTGCGCAAAAACCGCTCCATCCCCCGGACATTGGGCCGCATGGCGGCATCAGGCCGGGCGGTTTGGGGAGGGCTGTCCGGTCAGCTCTTCAAAAATTTCCCAGATGTGCCGGAGTTCGGTGTGGCGAACGGCGTTGGTGCCGGTAAAAACCAGCCCTTTTTCGATATCCCCCTGCTGGGCCTGATGGAGCGCCTCGGCGATGCAGAAGGTCTCTTCCTCTTCCCGGCAGATGCAGGCATCCAGACAGGTGGCAAAACATTTTTTCGCCACCTCACCCCCGCTGAAGAGGGTTTTGGTGAAGGGGGTTTGCAGGGCACGGCCTGGAAGGCCTGCCGGGGAATCGACAATCACCACGTCTTCAGGGGTGGCGTCGATGAAGGCTTGCTTGTAGACCGGATCAGCGTCGCATTCGTGGGTACAGATAAAACGGCTGGCCATCTGCACCCCTTTGGCCCCCAGTGAAAAGGCCCAGTCGATATCCTTGCGATCCCAGATGCCCCCGGCGGTGATGATGGGGATTTCGTCGCCATACTCCTTGCGGGACCATTCCGCCAGCTCGGGAATGACCCGGGCGGTGGAATATTCTTCGCTGCCCAAAAGTTCCCGTTTGATACCCAGATGTCCCCCGGCTTCGTTGGGATCTTCAAAAACAATGGCGTCGGGCAGGCGCTTATAGAGTTTGAACCAGCGCTTGGCCATGAGTCTGGCCGCCCGCAGGGAGGAGACGATGGGAACCAGAGCGGTATCGGGATGGCTTGCGGCGAATTCCGGCAGGCGCAGGGGCAGTCCGGCGCCCGCGACGATCACCTGAGCGCCATTTTCCACCGAGGTGCGCACCATGGATTCGAAATCCCGGATGGCCACCATGCAGTTGGTGCCGATAATGCCTGTGGGGCTCATCTCCCGGGCGAGGTGCAGCTCGTCCACCAGGGCCTTGGCGTTGGCCCGGTAGTAGTCTTTGCCTTTTTTATAATATTTCGAGGCCAGGGAGAGGGCCACCGTGGCGATGAGACCCAAGCCTCCTTCGTTGCCGACGGCCGCAGCCAGGCCGTGGGCTGAAACCCGCACACCCATGCCTCCCTGAATGATGGGCACGGGTAGGGTGTATACGCCGATTTTGAGTGGCGGTAACGGTGGCAATGGGGTCTGGGAGGTGGTCATGGCTGGTTCTTATACTGGAAATTGTCGGGCAAGCCAACGTTTGTCGGCGAAAGGGGAGGTCAGGTCCATGTGGCCCAAGGGGGTTTGTGGGCGGTAACCGGTCGGCCCAAGGCGGTGAGGGGCTTGCCACTCGCCACATCGGACAGGCGCAGAATCGCCAGACCCAGGCAGTTACCGTTATCTTTCGAGAGGCTGGTGAGAATGCCCGCTTCCTTGTCATCCGCAATCAGGATGGGTGTCCCCACAGGGAGTGCCTCTCCACCTTCCAGAGTGATGGCATGGAGACGTTTTTTCAAGGTGCCGCGATGATGGGTCCGGGCAATGGTCTCCTGACCGACATAACAGCCCTTGGTAAAATCGACCCCATTCATCTCCACAAGCCCCGTTTCCGTGGGGATGGTGGTATCCGGAATCATCTCGTTGCCTCCCCGGGGCAGGCTGTTTTTAATGCGGGCGTGCTCCCAGGATTCGAATCCCGCCGGGGGGAGCTGCTCTGTCAGGCGCTGCCACCAGTCGGGGATAAGGTCCGCCGCCATCAACAACCGATAACCGAAAGCGCCGTGTCGGGGATCCTGCCAGAGACGAACACCCGCCTCCGGGGTGAAGGTAGCCCCCAGGGGAATTTCATCCGGGAGCAGCTCCGGAAAAATCGTGCCGAAAAATTTTTCCGTTTGGGGGCCGATCACCCCCAGCACGCCGAATTGATCGCTGACATCTTCAACTTGCGCCTTGGTGCGTAAAAGATACATCCTGAATTTATTGAGGAGTGCCGGGAGTCGATCCGGATCGGTGATCAGCAAATAGCGGTCTTCGTGCTCGACAACGGTAAAATCCCAGAGATAACGCCCCTGGGGAGAGAGCATGGCGGTGTGGATCGATTCGCCTTCGGTCACTTTTTTGATCTGGTTGGTGATGATGCCGGATAAAAATTTTTCCCGCTCCTCACCCGAAACCGCTACGACTCCCAGGTGGGAAAAATCCACCACAGCGGCATTTTCAAGCAGGGCGTTACGTTCAGTTTGGGCATCGGAAAAGAGCCCAGGGGTCTTTTTTTCCCGATCCTCGGTCCATGAAAAGCTCCCTGAAAGGTGTCCGTCAAGATGGCTCAATGCAAAAACCCCTTGTCAATGTTGGTGGCTGGTCCCCAGAATGGACGACGAGTTGCGAAATTTTTGAATTAAAGAGTGTGATCCCAAAACGACCGGATCTTCAGTGACGACCGGACTGTTTCTACATTTACCCTGACGGAGTTAGACCCACATGAGCCCAATGCGTTCCGAATGGATTCGTGGCCGCGCCGGCAACGTTACCCAGATGCACTACGCCCGGCAAGGGGAGATTACGCCGGAGATGCAATATGTCGCCGACCAGGAACGCCTGGATCCGGAACTGGTGCGTGCCGAAGTAGCCCGGGGACGGATGGTGATCCCGGCCAATATCAACCATCCTGAATTAAAACCCATGGCGATTGGTATCGCCGCCCGGTGTAAAATCAATGCCAATATCGGCAACTCCCAAATCTCCTCAGGCCTGGACGAGGAGCTGGATAAATTGCGCCTCTCCATCCAGCATGGGGCCGATACGGTGATGGATCTTTCCACCGGCAAGGGAATCAACGAAATCCGCCGGGCCATCATCAAAAACGCCCCGGTGCCCATCGGCACAGTCCCCATCTATGAAGTGGTGGAGCGGGTGCCGGATGTGCGGGATTTGACCCCGGAGTTGATTTTGGAGGTGATCGAGGGCCAGGCCAAGCAAGGGGTCGATTATATGACCGTCCATTGCGGCGTGCTGCTCTCGGTGCTGCCTTTGATCGAATCCCGCATCACCAAGATCGTCTCCCGGGGGGGGGCGCTCATGGCCCAGTGGATGCTCTACCACGAAAAGGAAAACCCCCTCTATACCCACTTTGACCAGCTGCTGGATATCTGCGTCGCCCACGATGTGACCCTCTCATTGGGGGATGGCTTGAGACCCGGCTGTCTGCATGACGCCTCCGATGCCGCCCAGTTTGCCGAGCTGAAAATTTTGGGTGAACTCACCAAGCGCGCCTGGGAGCGGGATGTGCAGGTGATGATCGAGGGGCCGGGCCATGTGCCCATGGATCAGATCGCCATGAACATGGAAAAGGAGCGGGAACTCTGCCACGAAGCGCCTTTTTACGTGCTGGGGCCACTGGTGACCGATATCGCTGCGGGTTACGACCAGATCGCCTCTGCCATCGGTGGGGCCATCGCCGCCTGGAATGGCGCTTCCATGCTCTGTTATGTCACTCCCAAGGAGCATCTGGGGCTGCCCAACGCCGAGGATGTGCGGGCGGGCATCATCGCCCACAAAATTGCCGCCCATGCCGCTGATATCGCTCGCAAGCGCCCCGGCGTGCGGGAGCGGGACGATGAAATGAGCCGGGCGCGCTATGGTTTTGACTGGAACCGACAGTTCGAGTTGGCTCTCGATACGGAGCGTGCCCGGGAATATCACGACGAAACCCTGCCGGAAGCCGCTCACAAAACCGCTGAATTTTGCTCCATGTGCGGTCCGCGCTTTTGCGCCTATAAGCTCTCTCGGGAAGTGTCGGAAAAATCCCAAAAACTGGCCGATAAGTTTGTCCCCGGTTTTTGCCCGGAAACCCAAACTGAAGGCGATCCACCCGCCAAAGTGGCCGTTGGCAGCTGAAGCCGGGGAGCCGGGGTCTGATGACAGCGGTCCCTGTCCCTGCCAACGCCACACCCCCCTCTGATTCCCCCGGGTCGATTCCCTTATATCGACTGGAGTTGACCCGGGGGGACGAAGCCCGAGTTTTGCAGCAGTTGGCCCGGGAGCCCTTTGTGGATCGGGCTTTGGTGGAAGCGTGGGAAGGGGCGTGGTCCGATCTTTGGTGGCGTCCGGCGTGCGCCTTTGCCGACAGCGTTGATCTCATCGCCACCCTGAAAAAAATTTACGGCTGGCGCTCCGGGGATGTGGTGGTGGCTGATCCCCTGGTGAATCCCATCTGGCGGGAGGGCTTGGCTGCGGCCTGGCTCCACACCGCCCCGGTGGATATCGATCCCCTCACCGGCTTGGCCACCGAACAATCTCCCCTCTATCCCCCTGAAGGGGGTACCCCCCAAGCCCGAATCGTGCAACATACATTGGGTCATCCCCACCGCATATTTCGCTGGGAAACCACTGTTCTGGAAGATGTTTCCGCCATCCTGAAGCCCCTTCCGGGGTGTGGTGGAGGGGATCTTCAGATGTTGAGCCTGGATCCCAACCGCATGGTGCGTGCAGGTGAGGGCGTGGTGGCGCTCTCTGAGGATAAAAACCTCATCCAAACCCTGAAAAAACATCGTCCCCGCCTCCCCGCAGCGGGTGCTGTGGCCCTGGGGCTCTCCCAGCTTTCCCGGATCGACCGGATTCTTGAAGGGCGTGAACACCTGGCAAAAAATTATTTGGCCCTGCGGGATCGGGGCCTGTTCCATAAACCATCCAACCCCCAAAGGGGCCGGGCCTGGGACGGTTTTTTTTTGGTGATGAGATCCCCCGAAGCCCGGGAATCCCTGAAAGCATTTTTAAATAAATCCAATATTTTGGCCGATTCTCCCCTCTGGTTTAAGTCTCAAGTTCTGGATCAACTGCCTGGTTTGGAGGGGTTTTTGGCAACCTCCCTGGCTCTCCCCCTCTATCTTCCCCTCACCCCCCGGGAGCAGAAGCGGGTCATTAATCGAGTGCATCGCTGGGTGGAAAAGCGCTTTTAATGATTTTCGTTGGCTGATATCTTGTCTGTTTTGAACAAGACAACCAATGGAAAGGGGGAAACATGGATTCCGAATTTCATTACTATGTCACCGGATTGATTGCCCAAAGGGCTGGCTTTTCCGACAGGGATGCCAAAATTATCGCCTGCTCATCGGAGTATGTGGATGAAAACGATCTCTGTTTTAAGATCGAAGATGCACAAACGGGCGATATATATGAAAATTTTATCAGTCAAACGATGAACATTCTCCTGCCCAAGCAGGAGCTTATGCGGATTTATCCCATTTTCCATTTTGTGCCGGGAGATCCCACTGCCAAAAGCGCACGCAGAAAAGATGGCAAGATGCACATCCTCAACACCACGCCGGACAATGACAGAGCCAAAGCGCTTTTGGCCGATGCTTTCGGGGCGACCGGCTCCCTGCTGCCTTACCGTATCGGTATCGCCTCCCACGCCTATGTGGATACCTGGGCACATCAAAATTTTGTCGGGTGGTACAGTGACTTTAACCAGATTGGCAGCAACATCATCCCCAACATCGGTCACGCCGATGCCATACACCATCCGGACTGGATTGGTCACCAATGGGTCGATCCCCGCCTGGTGAAGTCGGAGGTCAACAATCAGGTTCGCTTTCTGGAAGCTGCCGAGGCGCTTCTTCGTCAATATTGCACCCACCTGAATAAAACCGATGCAGATGCCCGATGGCGTGCCCTTGAAACGGATCTGGAGGGGGTGTTCAATCCCACCTTTACCGGCCCTGCGATCAAATATAAGGAGGAGCGTCTCAAGGCATTAACCACGTTGACCGGCTTTGCAGAGTTTGATGAGTGGAGATGGTACAAAGAGGCCATCAAAAAGCATTGGCCACCAGTGGATGATTCGGATGGTTATTGGCGAGACGATATAGACAAGGCCGATACCGATTGGTGGCGGTTTCAGGAGTCGGTCAAGGCCCATGAAAAAACAGGGATTCAAGTTCTGAGCGATCTGTTTGAAGAGATGGATGTCAAAATCGATCAAGCCTAGATCGGTTGCATATATTGGCTTTGCAAACTGCCGGGGATCTTCGTGATCTTCGGCAGTTCCTTTTTGGAGGGGGATTTTTGTGGAAAAATAGCCCCCCATGAACCTCCCAACCAAGATAAGCGCCCGGTGCCTTGAGCTGCGCCAACTGATTGCGCACCACAACCACTGCTACCACACCCTGGATGCCCCGGAAATTTCCGATGCCGCCTATGATCAGCTGTTTCGGGAGTTGGTTGAGCTGGAGGAGACATATCCCCAGCTGCTAACTCCCGACTCCCCCAGCCAACGCGTCGGCAGCGCTCCCCTGGATCATTTCACCAAGGTGCACCACGAGGTGCCCATGCTCTCCCTCGATAATCTTTTTACCGAGGTGGCGCTGGCAGAGTTTCATCAGCGGATTCGGGAGACTCTGGGATTGGATGGGGGGGAGGAGGTCGTTATGGTGGCGGAGCCCAAGTTGGATGGGCTTGCCGTGAGTCTCCTCTATGAACAGGGTGTTCTCGTTCGTGCGGCCACTCGGGGGGATGGCCAGGTGGGGGAGGAGGTGACGGCCCACCTGCGCACCATCCGTTCCGCTCCTTTGCGTTTGCTGGGGGAGGGGGTTCCCGATTTGTTGGAGGTGCGGGGGGAGGTGTTTATTCCCCTGGATGATTTTGAAAAAATGAATGAACAGCTCCGCCAAGCTGAAGAAAAACCCTTTGCCAATCCCCGCAACGCAGCCGCTGGTAGCCTCCGGCAGCTGGATCCAAAAATCACCGCCGCACGCCCCTTGGATATTTATATTCACGGTCTGGGGCAGGTTTCTGATGGGGCGTTGCCCCCAACCCAGAGTGAAATATATCAGCAGCTGAAGCTCTGGGGTTTGCCGGTTTCCGACGATTGGCGGGTGGTGACGGGGGTGGCGGGTTGTTTTGACTATTATCAGGAACTACAAGCCCGGCGGGAGCAGCTCCCCTTTGAGGTGGATGGGGTGGTTTACAAGGTGGAGCGGGTGGGGTGGCAGCGGCGTCTTGGTTTTGTAGCCCGGGCACCCCGTTGGGCGGTGGCGCATAAATTTCCGGCCCAGGAAGCCGAGACCACGGTCAACGATATTGAAATCCAGGTGGGTCGCACGGGTGCTTTGACGCCGGTGGCGCGTCTGGAGCCGGTCAATGTTTCCGGGGTGGTGGTGACCAACGCCACGTTGCATAATTTTCAGGAGTTGGAGCGCAAGGATGTGCGGGTGGGGGACCGGGTCCGTGTGCGCCGGGCCGGGGATGTGATTCCGGAGGTGGTGGGGGTGGTGTTGGCACATCGCTCTGAGGGGAGCCAACCCTTTCCCAGGCCAAGCCACTGTCCGGTGTGCCACTCCGAGGCTGTCATCAGTGAAGGGGAGGTGGTGATTCGCTGTCCTGCGGGTCTCTCCTGTCCGGCTCAATGCAAGGAGGCGATTCGCCATTTTGCTTCCCGCAAGGCGATGAATATCGATGGTTTGGGGGAAAAAATAGTCGAGCTGCTGTTGAACGAAGGGATGATCGGCAGCGTGGCTGATCTTTATCGGCTGGCGGAAAAGCGGCAACAGCTGGCGGCTCTCATGGGTTTGGGGGAGAAGTCGGTAGACAATTTATTCAAGGCCATCGAGGAGAGCAAAAAAAGGGATTTGGGCCGTTTTCTTTTTGCCCTGGGTATTCGGGATGTTGGGGAGGCGACGGCGCGTAATCTGGCGGATCATTTTGAAACGCTGGAAGCGCTCCTGGGGGCCACGCCGGAAGCTTTGCTCGGGGTGGGGGAGGTGGGGCCGGTGGTGGCGGAGCGGGTGGGGGGCTTTTTCCAGAGAGAGGAAAACCGTGCCATCGTTGAGCAGCTGGCTCAGGTAGTTGATACCGGATGGCATCGGGCGGCGGTTCGGGAGGTTTCCCAAAAGCCTTTGGCTGGGCAGACGGTGGTGATTACCGGTAGTTTGGAGAAAATGACCCGTCGGGAGGCCAAGGCGCGTTTGGAGGGGTTGGGGGCGAAGGTTTCTGGTTCGATTTCCAAGCGGACCCGTTATTTGGTGGCGGGGGAAAAGCCGGGATCGAAACTCACCAAGGCCCAAGCTTTGGGGGTAGCGGTATTGGATGAGGCGGCCTTTCTCAAGCTACTGGGAGAGATCGCAACATAGAAGTAGGCGTTTTTCTTTTGATTCTATTAATAGGGGTGCAGGGGGATTATCTCCCTGCCGGGTTTGGGCAGAGCCCAAGGTTTTGATTTTGCTTTATCTTTTGAATTTTTTCCATATCCAACGGGTTTGGCCAGAGCCCAAGGTTTTGCTTTTGTTCTCACCTTCTTCTCAATAGCAGCACTCTTCCAGCACATCCCGAAACGAAATCACCTTCCAGCTCTGTTCAGCCCACACCAGTTTAACCCATTGGCGGTGGAGCTGTGGGGGTTGCAGCATTCCGGCGGGGGTGTCTTCCTGGATCACCTGCACCCCCTGAATCTCTGCCTGTTTTCCGCTGAGGGAGAGTTTTTTATCCACAATCATAAACATCGGCGTGCTGATAGGGGGGATTTTCAGCCCTTCCAGCACTTTGGCTTCTTTAAGCTGAACCAGCTCCAGGGCCTGTTCCCGGGAGTGGGCTCGGGCCTCATCGAAGCGGCCAGCCATCAAGGCATTGGCAAATTGTTGATAGGCCGCGATCGCCTCTTTTTCCTGGGTGGTTGGATCCACTTCCCCTCCCCAGGCTGGTAGAGCTGGCAGCCAGAGGAGGATGAACAGGGCCAATCGGGGTGAGAGTCCGCACTGTTTCATAAGAGTCGTTCCAAGTCCTGTTTGATTTTGGCCGGTATTCCCCAGACCATTTTTCCTGATTGGATGAAATGGAATCCCGGGTGGTTTGGTTGGGGGGGAAGCCTGTTTGGGTTTTGCTGGCTATTTTCCAGTCTTTGTTCGAGGGAATCAAACAGGTCATTTCACCCGGTCATGGAGGTCAATGAGCATGAAAAAGCCTGTTGTGTGGTGATTTTTGAGGGTGTTTGGGCGGGGGTGTGGCAAATGACTCAAAAGAATGGATAAAGTTGAGTGATTTCACCTGTTTTATGGTGGGGCTCTTGGGTGTTTTCCTTAAAAATCAACATCATGAAACTTGGTCCGAATATTGACTCTCTACCCTATTCAGTCTAATCAGCCCCCTCTTGGGGTTGTGGGGCTTGGGTCTTCCCTTGGCATCTAAGGTGCAAATCCAGTTCTGCAACCCTTTTTTTTGGGCATAAAGCACCCTTATTCATCAGACCTGCACCTTGGAATAGTCCGCCACCAATCATTGAATCCAGGAGAGAGTACCATGCAAAAATCATCAGATGAGTCCCAAACCGCTGCCGGCAACCCCCTCAACCGCCGGGATCTGCTGGTGGGGGCTTCCACCGTCGGAGCGGGCCTTCTCGCCGCCACCCTGACCCCGGGCAGCGCCCTGGCTGAGATGGATCACGCCCACCATCATGGGGGTGGAACAGCCAATGAAGCGGTGATTGATGCCGCCCTTGATTGCGTCAAGACAGGTTCAATCTGCCTGGATCACTGCATCACCCTCTTGGGGAGTGGGGATGTTGCCATGAAAGAGTGCATGGACTCCGTTTCGGAAATGCTCCCCGCCTGTTCCGCTTTGGCGCGTTTGGCCGCCCTCGATTCAGCCCACCTGAAACAGTTCGCCCAGGTGTGCATCACCATCTGCATCGCTTGTGAAAAAGCCTGTGCCCAGCACAAGGACAAGCATGCCCAATGCCGGGCCTGCATGGAGTCGTGCCAGAAGTGCATCGCGGCCTGCAAAAAGTTGATCGGTTAATCAAATCCGGGTGGCCGGTTCGGCGGAGGCAGCCTTCCCGTTCCGGCTACAACCCGATCATCTGGGTGTGCAATCCCCCATGGGGCAGGCCAAGAGGCCGGAAGAGGGTGAAATCATAGTGCTGCACCAGCCGGTTGATATCGGTGGCGCTCACCCGCTTTGGATCGTAGCGGACATTCATCAGATGGGGATTGTGGGTCTGAAACTGGACTGAATGAACCCCCTCCCGCAGAATCAGGGTGTGGGTCAGGCGCACTCTTTGGTCATCGTCCAGGGTTTCGTCGATGTGAATGGTGATGTCGGCGGGATAGTTTTCCATGGGGGGTCTCCTCAAGCTCGGATGGCGACCGTTATTCGAGGAATTGGGACTTAGCCCTTTGAGTGGCCAAAAAGCCTTTTGGTTCCGATTTTCGGTGGAAAAACAGGCTTTCCAGTCAAAGGTGCCGCCAGTGGGGAAGAGAGGATAAGAGCGTTGGTTTATCCCCCGGCTGAAATATGCAGGATGGCCCGCAGAACAAGCAGCAGTCCCGCAGTGCCGGAGAGGAGCAGCACAGCGGGTTTGGTACGTCCCCGATCCACATAGGGGGTGAAGCGTTTGGAGAGGATAAATCCCACGATGATGCCGGGGGTCAGAATCAACCCCGCCCGGATCTCCCCGGGACCAAATCGATCCACCCCCCACAAAACCGGCAGGGTTATCAGAATCCCCAGGGTAAAATAAGCGGCCAGTGAGCCCCGGAGTCTGGGGCCGGAGACGTTTTGGTAGACCAGCGCCATGGCAGGGCCTCCCAGGCTTGCGGTGGTGCCCATGAAGCCGGAGACCGCTCCTGCCCAGATGAGGTTGGGGGTGGTGGGGTGCAGGTGAATCCCCCGAATGCCAGGGAGGGTCGCCACGATCACGATCACCCCCAGGGTCAGCTCCATCCATCCCCCCGAGAGCATGGTCAAGGTCCAAGCCCCTATCCCGATTCCCCCCAAACGCCCCAAAAAAGCCCACTGGACATCCGCAAACACCACGGCATGGCGTTCCCGATGCCACGTCAGAGCGGTGAGAAAAAAAGCGGCCAGCATCATCGGACCCGGTACCAGAGCCGGGTTGAGCAGAGCCAGAATGGGAATGGCCACCACCGCCGCCCCAAACCCCAAGGCCCCTTGAAGGGCGGCTCCCAAGGTGACGGCAGAGGTGGCGATGATCCACTCCATCAAGGTGAGTTGGATCTCTATGGGTGGGTGCTCACAGAGGGGGAGGCGGCGATTAATTTTGGCATTATGTCCCAGGATGTAGAGGTCAATATAGCAACTCCAATCCAGAATTGGGCATATGCCGTTACTCTTTTGCTGTCATTCCCGCGAATGCGGGAATCCAGAGTGTCTGGCACGAACCTTTCCAAATCTTGCTCCACTTTCAGCAAAACACCGGCCTTTCTTGAAAATTTGGTTTTTCCTTAAGGGCAATCATCACTCCCTGGATCCCCGCCTTCGCGGGGATGACGAGTCAGGGAAGAGTGTCCAATTTTGAGATAGAACTGCTATAGCATCTATCCTGTTTGATTGTTTTCAAGAAGTTGATCCACGACCCCAAGGAATCGATCCATCTCTTCGGGGGTGCCGATGGTGATGCGAAGTTTGTCGGCCAGGTTGGGGTCACTGCCGAAATAGCGCACCAAAAAGCCGTGGGTCTTGAGGTCCGCCAGCCATCCTTCGCCATCCCGTTTTCCCGTGGGGATGGTGGTGAGGATAAAGTTGGCCTGACTTGGAATGACCTGAAAGCCGCGCTCCTGGAGATTTTGGGTGAGTCGCTGCCGTTCTTGACGAATGATCCTGGTGTTTTTTTCGCAGGTTGAGAGGTTTTCCAGAGCCGCCGTAGCCGCTGCCTGGGCCACGGCATCCAGATTGTAGGAATCCCGGACCTTGTGCATTTGGGTGGCGATTTCCCGGGACATGAAGCCCAGACCAATACGCAAGCCTGCCAAGGACAAAGATTTGGAAAAGCTGCGGGTGATGATCAGGTTGTCGTGATCCGGTAGCAGGGGAAGGCCATTATCCATGGCAAAATCCCCGTAGGCCTCATCCAGGACCACCACCCCCGGAGCAGCCTGGCAGAGTCGGGCCACCTCCTCCAGGGAGTTGACATGCCCGGTGGGGGCGTTGGGGCGGGGCAAAAAAATCACTTTGGCGCCGGTATCGGCCAAGGCTGATATGGGTAGTTCGAATCGCTCTCCACCCGCCCAGGGGACCGGAATGAATCGCCCTCCCTGGAGTTGGGTGAGGGGGGCGTAGAGGGTATAGGTGGGGTCTGGGGCTGCCACCCCTTCTCCGGGATCGACGAAGGTGCGCAAAATCATGGTGAGCAGATCGTCGGAGCCGTTGCCCACCACTATCTCTTCAGGAGAAAGCCCATAGGCTGCTGCGGCGGCTTCTCGAACCAGTCTGGCGGATGGCTCCGGGTAGAGGCGCAGACGATCACCCCGGGAGGTTTCCCGAATGGCCGTCAAAACCGCTTCCGGGGGGGGGAAGGGGTTTTCGTTGGTGTTGAGTTTGATCAGGGTTTGCCGGGGGCTGGGCTGCTCTCCGGGAACATATCCGGCCAAGGCGAGTACGTTGGGTCGTACCCACTTGTGAAGGCTCATCTCTTTCTCCCTGTGGCGTCGTGACCTTGGTGGGGAATGATTCTTCTGGCTGTGGGG
Organism: Magnetococcales bacterium; assembly: GCA_015232395.1. Taxonomy (NCBI): domain Bacteria; kingdom Pseudomonadati; phylum Pseudomonadota; class Magnetococcia; order Magnetococcales; species Magnetococcales bacterium. Next base: position 54,013 of record JADFZT010000016.1, read on the forward strand.
CTTGGGTTTTATCACGGCTATCCCTGGCTTTTCCCACTTCTGGAAGGCGCAATTTTTAGCTTATTTGGATGGATTAAACAATATGTCACACTGGGCACACTCTGATTTCTGGCCCAGCTGCCATTGTAGTGGTGAGGGTTGCCGGAATGGTTTTTAAAGCGAGGGCAGCTGTCGATGGGGAGGTTATGGTTGGTATCTATAAAATGATTAAAATTCGGCATTTGTTTTGCTGATCGGTGTCATCTATCCTGCTTCTATAATAATGATAGAGCTGTTTTTGTTAACCAGTCTTGACTTTTGTTAACCAAACATTATCCGTTTGCATCTAAAATCAAGCAAGATTTTCTTGCAGAGTTGAGCCGTATTGGATGTTGTTTGATTGATTTTCATCAAAACCAGTCAATTATTTTGTCAAATGGGGGGTGTCGTGACTTTTAACGAAATGGCCAGTAGCTTAAAAAAAACAAAGCTATTTGCCAGCTGCACGGTTGCTCAATTGAAACAGCTCCACCAGATGGCCGAACCGATCACCCTGGAGGAGGGCGATATCTTGGTTCAACAGGACGATGTGGCAGAGTGGTTTTACTGGTTGAAGGGGGGGTGTGTTCAGCTGTTTCGAACCTCTCTCATGGGCAGCCGGAAGATTTATACCCGGCTGGAAAAGGGAGAGTTCGTCGGAGCCGCACTGCTCTTTCAGGAGGATACCCGCCATCCGGTGACGGTGCAGGCGGTGGAGCCAAGCAAGCTTATGGCATTTCGCAAGCAGCCCTTCCGGGAATTTCTCTGGCACTCTCCCGCTACCTGTTTTCGCATGATGGGACTGCTCTCAAGCCGTTTGCAGACCCACATTCAGGATATTTCCGAATTGAGCCTGTGCAGCCCCTCCAGTCGCCTGGCCAATTTTTTGTTGAACCAGATTCCCCCTCCCCTTCAAGAGCGCGCGGTGATTGAGTTGGCGCTCTCCCGGACAGAATTGGCCCAGGAGCTTTCCGTCAAACCGGAGACCCTTTCCCGTCTGCTGGGGCGCTTGCAAAAACAGGGTGTCATTGAGGTGCAAAACCGCATCATTCGGGTTCCCGATGTGGCACAGCTCCAAAAGGAGGCAGGAGGGGAACTGGCGGTTTCCTGTCGGACCGGCCTACCCCAGATGGCCTTTATGCAGGAGATGCGTTAACAGAGGCCTGTTCCAGACCAAACAGCCTGCCATCACGACCATCTCCTGGCGTCATGGCCGATGGTCTGGAGGATGTCCAGCCATGGCCACTCCTGATTTTTGTCAGAGGATCCGCCTGCCATCGATTTTTCCAAGCTTACCCTGATATAGTATCGGATTTTCCTGAGAGCGATTTGGCCGGGGTGAGGGGGGCATGGAAAAACTGCGATTCAGGTTTGGCTTGATGCTGCTGTTTCCCTTGGCTGGGCTCATCTGGTTCAGCGTTCAGGGGGTAGTGGCCAAATATGACATCCTGGAACGCATGGCTGCTCTGGCGGAGCTTGCCGAGCTTGCGGTGGAGAGCAGCGCTCTGGTCCACGAAACCCAGAAGGAGCGGGGCTATACCGCTGGGTTTTTGGGGAGCAGCGGTGAGCAGTTTCGCTCCGAGTTGTCCAGCCAGCGGCAGCGGACCAACCGAAACCTCCTGACCTTTCAAAAAAAAATCAAAGACTTCGATGTCGAGAAAGTTGGCGCTATGGAAGGCATCGGCGCTGATTTTCAGGGGGCACTGGCCCATGCGCTGAGTTATCTTGACGCTATGGCGGCATTTCGTCTGCAGGTGGATCAGCAGAAGATTTCGGTGCAGGAGGCCATCACCCACTATTCCGAAATGAACGCTGCTTTTCTTGAGATGATTGGCGTTCTCTCCAGATTGACCACCAATCCCCAAATGATGTCCCTCATTGCCGGGTATGAATATTTCCTGTTGAGCAAGGAGCGGGCAGGCATCGAGCGGGCGTTGATAACCGGAACCCTGGCCCAGGACCAATTTGCACCGGGTAATCTGCATCAATTTCATACCCTGGTGGCGGAGCAGGAGACCTATACCCGGGTTTTTCTCTCCTTTATGACCGCCAAACAGTCTGCCTTCTATCACAACATGTTGAGCCATGAAGTGGTCTCCCGGGTGGGTCGGTTGCGCCAGATTATCCTGGCCAAAGGGGAGAGGGGATCGTTCGGTATTGATGCCAACGATTGGTTTTATGCCATTACCAAAAAAATCGACCTGCTCAAAGAGGTGGAAAACCGACTTTCCGAGGAGATCCAATATCAGGGGGGGGTGCTGGAGTTGGATGCCGAGTGGGCTTTTCGGGGCTATCTGGTGTTGAACCTCCTGGTGGTGCTGTTGGCCGCCCAGATGGTCCGTTTGGTTCACGAATATATCGGCCGGCTCAGAGGGGCGGAACGGGGGCTTTCCCTGCACCGGGATCATCTGCAGGAGCTGGTCTCCGCGCGTACCGGAGAGCTTTCCACCGCCAATGCCCGCTTGCAGGAGGCGTTGCGGGTGGCGGAGTCGGCCAACGTCGCCAAAGGCCAGTTTGTGGCCACCATGAGCCACGAAATCCGCACCCCTCTCAATGTGGTGCTGGGGATGCTTGAACTTCTCCGGGACGCAAAACTTGACCGGGAAGCCCGGGAGCATGTCAAACTCGCTTCCAGCTCTGGAGAAAATCTCCTCTCCCTGGTCAACAATATTCTCGATTATTCCAAAATCGAAGCGGGGCAGTTTATCTTCGATCAGGTGGATTTTGATCTGCGGGAGTTGATGGAGGAGACTGCGCTGGCCCTCTCCCCCCTGGCCCAGGCCAAGGGGATTGAGCTGACGGTATTCTATCCCAGCGAGCTGCCAGCCCGGGTGATGGGAGATGCCAATCGCCTGCGGCAGGTGTTTACCAACCTCATTGCCAACGCCGTCAAGTTTACCCCGGCTGGGGGGCTGGTGGAGTTTCATGGGGGGCCGGTGGGGCGAAGTGACAAGGGGATTGAATTTCTCTTTGAAGTGCGGGATACCGGCATCGGCGTGGATGAGGCACTACGGGAAAAAATATTTGACCGCTTCACCCAGGCCGACAGTTCCACCACCCGTCTTTATGGGGGCAGCGGTCTGGGCTTGGCCATTTGCAAACATCTGGTAGCCGGGATGGATGGGGAGATCGGGGTGGAGGCCAATGCTTTTGCTGATTCCGGCTCCACCTTCCATTTTACCATTGAGCTGGGGGAGCAGCCCCACCAACCCCGGTTGGCCGAACCCTCCGGCCTGGAGGGTATGCGTGCCCTGGTGGTGGCGGGGGAGGGGATGCAGCTGAGCCGGATTCGCAATATTTTGGATGCCTGGGGGGTGCGCTGTGGTCATGTAACCGCCATCAGCAAGGCGGTGGAGTTGCTGCGTAACTCGGCGGTGGCCAAACATCCCTTTGATCTGGTGATCATCAACGATCGACCCGACGACCACCATCGCCGGGATTTGCCCCTTCTGGAGACCGCCAATACCCCGTCTGCCTTTATTCTCCTCACCGACCATCTGGATTCGGGGTTCGATCAGACCTCCTTTTTGCCGGGGCCAGCCCTCTGCCTGAAAAAAACCTTCACCACCGAACAGCTGCAAAACACCATCCGCTGGTTGATGAAAACACCCTTGGACCCGGGGAGTTCCGTCACACTCTTGCCCAGGGAGCCGGAACGCACCTTTCGTTCGGACGTGCGGATTTTGCTGGTGGACGATCATGAGGCCAATTTGGCTGTGACCCGGGGGATGTTGGCCAAGCTGGGGATTGCCAGCGGGAATATCGTCTCCACCACCCAGGGAGAGGAAGCTTTTGCTGCCTGCCGGGAGGAGGCGTTTGACCTGGTTTTTATGGATTGTCAGATGCCGATCATGGATGGCTACCAAGCGACCCGGGCCATTCGGCAGTGGGCATTGGAAGAGGGGCTGCCTCGGATACCCATTATCGCCTTTACCGCTGATATCACCGGGGAAAATCAGCAGTCTGCCCGGGAAGCGGGTATGGACGATCTGCTGGAAAAGCCGGTCGCCTTGGACGCTTTGCGGGAAAAACTCAGCCGGTTTATCCCCCTGGCGGATTCCCCTCAGCCTGCCACCTCTGAGATATCGTCGGAGGCCACCCTCCCCAAGCCCGCCCTCGCCCAGGTGACCGCCGCTCTGGAGGCCATCGGCCTCACCCAAGAGGATATGGTGGAGGTGGCTGGATTGCTGACGACCCAGATGGAGGAGCTGCTGGGAAATTTGGTGAGGGATCTCAAACGGCGAAATCCCGGCTCGGCCAGGGCCACCTCCCATGTCTTGAAGGGGAGCATCGTCGGCGTCATTTTTCCCGATCTGCGTATTCCCCTGCAAAAGCTGCATAAACAGATCTGTGAAGGACAATGGCAGGCGGCCACAGGTGAGCTTGAAGGGGTTCGGGAGGCTTTCAGTGCGCTTCAGGAGGTGCTGGGGGAGCTTTCGAAAGGGGGCAGTGGTTAAAGCCCAAGACCCTTTCCTGGAGTAGGCGTATCCCCTTTTCGGTGGGTGGCGTTTTCTTCTTCCAGCCGATGGCATCCATCCCATTGGCAACCTGAAGGGGAATCCCGTAATATGTAGAGTTCTGATATTTTGAGGTGCCATGGTTCTCTTTTTGGAATCTGGCCTGACTCTCTCCGGTATTCAGTCTGGAATCTTTCGACCCTATGGAATTTACCCTGGCCATGATCCAGGTGGACCCCCACGTTGGGGCCCTGGAAAAAAACAGCCGTGCACTCCTGGAACACGTCCGCAAGGCCAAGGAGGCCGGGGCTGACCTGGCGGTTTTTCCGGAGTTGGCCCTCACCGGCTATCCCCCGGAAGATCTTCTCCACAAGCCCCTGTTTCTGGAAAGATTGGGGCAGGTGGAGGAGGAGCTGCACCGTGGGGCGGCTGAAATAGGCATCGATATTCTCTACGGTTCCATCCGTTCTGGCCCGGAGGGGCTTTGGAATGTGGGCCTATTGATCCAGAATGGGGTGGAAACCGGGATGGCGGTCAAATGGCGTCTGCCCAACTATGGGGTTTTTGACGAACGGCGCTATTTTCAACCCGGAACATCCACCCGCCCTTTCGACTACCGGGGTATCGCCATCGGTGTGACCGTCTGTGAGGATATCTGGCATACCGACGGCCCTTTGCCGGAGTTGGCCCGGGGGGGCGCCGAGCTGATCCTGAATCTCAACGCCTCTCCTTTTCATATGGATAAGCGGACCCAACGGCTGAAAACCGTCACCAGCCGGGTCCAGGAGCACGGCCTGCCCATTGTTTATGTCAATCTGGTAGGGGGGCAGGACGAACTGGTTTTTGATGGGGACTCCTTTGCCATGGATCGCCATGGAGAGATCATCGCCCGCTCCGCTTTTTGTCGGGAGGATCTCAACCTGATCCGAGTGCGCCAGGAGCCCCGGGAACGGTCGGAGCCCCAGGGGGAAGGGGCGCCGGTTGGAGAGAGGGCCAAGAGAGGCGTAACTCTCGTGCCGGGGCGGATGGAACCCCTGGCCGATGCTACCCGGGAGCTCTACCAGGTGTTGTGTACGGGGCTTGCGGGGTATGTGCGTAAAAATGGTTTTGATGGGGTGGTGTTGGGGCTTTCGGGGGGGATCGACTCGGCGCTGACCGCGGTCATCTGTGCCGATGCCTTGGGGCCCCAGCGGGTGGAGGTGGTGATGATGCCCTCTCCATACACCTCTCCGGAAAGCCTGGAGGATGCCGCTGACGGGGCCAGGCGATTGGGTATTCGACTGGGAGAGATTCCCATCGGGCCGCTGTTTGATCTTTTTCAGGCGAGCCTGAAGGACGAATTTGCGGGTTATGGGGCCGATGTCACCGAGGAAAACATCCAGCCCCGCATTCGGGCAACGCTGCTGATGGCCATCTCCAATAAAAAGCGCCTGCTTCTGGTGACCACCGGCAATAAAAGCGAGATCAGTGTCGGTTATGCCACCCTCTATGGCGATATGGCCGGGGGGTTTTCGGTTTTGAAGGATCTCCTGAAAGAGGGGGTCTATCGACTGGCCCGGGCGCGCAACCAATGGGCCCAAGAGGCGGGAGAGCCCCCGCCGGTGCCGGAAAGAATTATCGACAAGCCCCCGTCGGCGGAGCTTAAACCCGACCAGAAAGATACCGATTCCTTGCCCCCTTATCCCGTTCTCGATCAAATTTTGCAATATTATGTGGAACAGGAACTGGGGCTTATGGAGATCGTCAATAAAGGGATCGACCGGGCCACCGCAGCCCGGATCATTCGGCTGGTGGACCAAAATGAATATAAACGGCGTCAAGCCTCCCCCGGTGTGCGGGTTACCCGGCGGGCCTTCGGCAAGGACAGGCGCTATCCCATCACCAACGGTTTTCGGGTATCCTGATCCAGATGATGAAACGATCCATGCCAGCCAAGGGACAAAACAGCCTCGGGAAAAACCTTCCGGCAAGCCGGGGGAGCTTGGGTGTTATCTGGCGCATGGGGGCTGTGGTACTCACTCTGGGGAGCGGTTTGCTCTTTTCAGCCTGTGGCGGGGATTCAAAACCAAATGTTTCCGCTGAGGATCTGACGGTTTATCTGGACAAGGGGCAGGCTTATCTCAATCGGGGCAATGCGGTGATGGCGCTACCCGCTCTGCAAGAGGCCCAGGCCATCGACCCGGACAACCTGGAGGTGCTGGTGGCGCTGGGGTTGGCCTACGATGGGGTGGGGCGTTCCCAGCAGGCGTTGGCGGTGTTGGAAAAGGCTCACGAAATAGAGCCCCATAGCGGCCAGATCAGCAACAACCTGGGGGTGGCGCACATGCGCCTGGGGCAGCTGGAGGAAGCTGAAAAAGCTTTTGGTGAGGCGTTACAGGATCTTACCTACGCTACACCTGAGGATGCCCAGTTCAATTTGGCCCTGCTTTATAAACGCCGGGGCGAAACAGAAAAGATGATGACGGCCCTGACCCGAACCATCGATTACAATCCGGGTCATCTGGGGGGACGTCTGGAACTTGCCGACCACTACCGGGATGTGGGAAAACCCTCTCTGGAGAAGCAACAGCTGCAAATGGGTTTGGCGGAACATCCCGATCATCTGGTTTTGATGGAGCGTCTGGCTAAGGCGTATGTGGCAGCAGGTGAGCAGGAGGGGGCCCGGGCTGTGTATGGACGGATTGCCAGGCTGGCACCGCAATCCGAATCGGGTAAACGGGCGATCCATTGGCTTTCAGCAGTGGGAACGGAAGAATGAAGTCAAACCGATCGGGACCCATGGCGGTCCCCAAAAAGAAACCGCTGCGTGGCAAGGAGCCCTCTCTGGGGGAGCCTGACGGACAGGGTGAAGAGCAGCAGCCCCCAACAGAAGCCCCCAACCAGGCGCCTCCTGCTAACAGCGGTGGGGCAGCTTTGGCGGTGGGACAGACCCTGCGGGAGGCTCGGGAAGCCAAGGGGCTCACCCTCCGGGAGCTTTCCCGCACCACCCGCATCCGGGATTTTCACCTCAACGCCCTGGAAAATGGTGAGCTGGACAAGCTGCCCGGCAATACCTTTGTCGTGGGTTTTTTAAAGATCTATGCCAAGGCCCTGGATCTGCCGGAGAAAGAACTGGTGGCCCAGTTCAGTGCCAGCCTGGATGGCCGCACCCGCAAACCCATGCGACCGGAACCGCCCCCAGCCCCCACCGGGGATACCAAAACCGGTCCTCGTCCGGGCAAATGGCTGGTGCTGGGGGGGATTGTCCTCCTGGTGGTCATATTTGTCCTGTTTGAAAAATATCAGACTGAACTGGTGCCCGACGGCCCCACACCCAAACCGGAGCCTCCCCAGGCGATGATGGAAGAGCCTCTGGTGAGCGATACGCCGCCGGTGGTGGTGTCCGAGACCGACTCCGGCCTCTCTATTGATGCCGATTTGATTCCCCAGTCCGAAGAAGACCGGGAGGCCAGGCGTGTGGAGACCCCAGCCACGGAAGCGGCTGCCACTCCTGCTCTGAAACTGGCCGTGGATGCCCCTCTGGTTCGGGCTTCCGGCAGCATCTCGACCCCATCCGGGGAGGGGGGGGAAGCCGATACAGAGCAGCTGGCTGAACCTGGCGCACCGGAAACGGTTGAGAATCCTGAAACACCGGCTACCCATCCCCGTTTGCGGGTGGCTACCCAGGTGGCCCAGGAGAGCCCGACCGCTGCCCAGGCTCCGGCCACCGAGGCTCCGGCCCAGCCGGTTTCGGATCGACTGGCCGACCGTATCGTGGAGGTGGCTCAAGATGCCCCACAAGTCACCCGACGCGATCAGCCCATCGAGGAGCGTTATCCCGAATCGGGTGAGGGGGATGTGCCGCCGGGAATCACCCCAAATACCGTCTATCTGGAGGCCCAGGAGAGTGTCTGGGTGCAGATTTTCGATCAGGCTGGTGAGGAAAAGAAGGATATGGTGCTTCGCTCCGGACAGCGTTTTGTGATGCCGGAAGAGGGGCGTTATCTGGCCACCATCGGCCACGGGGGTGGGATCGCCATCTTTGTGGGTGAGGAGCGTATTCTCCTCAAGGGAGATCCGGCGGAACCCATCAACAATCTGGAGTTGACCGCGACTTCCCTGCGGAAAAAGGCTGCTGGAAACCCGTGAGCAGGGTCTCCTTTTTGACCCCCCGCAAGCCGACCCGACCGATTTCGGTGGGGGGGGTGCAGGTGGGAGGGGATGGGGTTATTTCCGTCCAATCCATGACCAACACCGATACCCGGGATGTGGCGGCCACTTCGGCCCAGATTCGGGCGTTGGCGGAGGCGGGGGCGGATCTGGTTCGGGTCTCCTGTCCCGACGAGGAGGCAGCCCGTGCGGTTGGCCCCCTGGTGGCGCAATCTCCGGTGCCCCTGATCGCCGACATCCATTTTGATCATCGCCTGGCATTGACCGCCCTGGAAAATGGCATCGCCTGTCTGCGGATCAATCCCGGCAACATCGGCTCCCGGGAGCGGGTGGGGGAGGTGGTGCGGGCAGCACGGGAGCGCCAGGTGCCCATCCGGATCGGGGTCAATGCCGGCTCCCTGGAGCGCGCTCTTCTGGAACGTTACGGCGAACCCTGCCCGGAAGCGATGGTGGCGTCGGCCCTTGAGCACATCCGCATTCTGGAGGATCTCAACTATCAAGAGATCAAGGTCAGCCTCAAAGCCAGTCAGGTAGGGCTGACGGTGGCGGCTTATCGTCAGCTTTCGGGGCAGGTGGATTATCCCCTGCACCTGGGCATCACCGAGGCGGGGGGGCTCCTGCCGGGATCGGTCAAATCGGCGGTGGGGCTCGCACTGTTGCTCTCAGAGGGCATTGGCGATACCCTGCGGGTTTCCCTCTCCACCGATCCAGTGGAAGAGGTCCGGGTAGGGTTTGAAATTCTCAAGGCCCTGGGGCTTCGGACCCGGGGAGTCGATATCATCTCCTGCCCCACCTGCTCCCGGCAGACCTTCGCGGTGATCGATGTGGTGGCGCAACTGGAAAAACGTCTCGCCCACATTCGGGAGCCGGTGACGGTTTCGGTGATCGGCTGCGTGGTCAACGGTCCCGGGGAAGCCAAGGAGAGCTTGGCCGGGGTGGTGGGGGGTGAGGGTAAAAATCTCCTCTATCGAGGGGGAGAGCCCCTGGAAAAAATTACCGACGAAGAGTTGGTGGAGCGACTGGTGGCCGAGGCCGAGGCCGCTGCACTGAAAATGCGTGAGGCAACATGAGCAAGAGGTCAGACAAGGCATGACTGATGGGGCCGAAAAATCGGCGCTTCCGGGTGACAGCGATCCATCCGCCGGCAGTGTAATATCCGGAGGCCGCGATCAATCCGGAGGTGGCGGTAAGTCCAGAGGTGGTGGAAAGTCCGGTGGTGGTAAAAAATCTGCCAGCAGTGGTAAAGAGCGTTTTGCCACGGTGCGGGGAACCAAGGATATCCTGCCGGAAGAAGCGGCCCGACGCCACTATCTGGAAGGGGTCGCCCGACGGGTTTTTGATCTCTACGGCTATGGCGAGTTGCGTACCCCGATTTTTGAGCGGACGGAACTCTTTGCCCGGGCGGTGGGGGCGACCAGCGATATCGTCGAAAAGGAGATGTACACCTTTGCCGACCGCAATGGGGACTCCCTGAGCCTGCGCCCCGAGGGAACCGCTTCGGTGGTGCGCAGCTTTATCGACAACAGCCTCCATCGGCAGCTTCCCTGGCGGGTTTTTTACATGGGGCCCATGTTTCGCCACGAGCGCCCCCAAAAAGGCCGTTACCGGCAGTTCCACCAGATCGGCTGTGAGCTGTTCGGTCCGGATGGCCCGTTGGCTGATGTGGAGATGATGGCGATTGTCCTGCGGATTTTGCGGGAGATCGGCCTGGATCGCTCCCTGACGCTGGAGATCAACTCCCTGGGGTGTCCCGAATGCCGGGATCCCTACCGGCAGGAGCTGATCGTCTTTTTTCAGGAGGTGCGGGAGAAACTCTGCCCCAACTGCCAAAACCGTCTGGAACAAAACCCCCTGCGGGTGCTCGACTGCAAGCGTCCCAGTTGCCGGGAACTGGTGGTGGATGCGCCCAAGATGATCGACCATCTGTGTGGGGGGTGTCAGGACCATTTCCAGGGGGTGTTGGGACATCTGGAGCGCATGGGTTTATCCTATCAGGTCAATCCCCTGATGGTGCGGGGGTTGGACTACTACACCCGTACCGCCTTTGAGGTGATTACGGGAGATCTGGGAACCCAAAATGCCGTGGCGGCTGGGGGGCGTTATGACGGCCTGGTGGGGGAGATGGGGGGGGTTGCGACCCCTGCCATCGGTTTTGCCATGGGGGTGGAGCGCCTGGCACTGCTGCTGGGTGAGGAGGCCCGGTTTCAAAAGCCTCCGGGAGTCTATCTGGTGGCGGTGGGAGAAAAAGCCAGGCCCCAGGGGATTCTCCTGGCGGAGGCGATGCGGGATGAGGGAATTGGGGTGGCGTTTGATCTCGGGGATGGCTCCATGAAGAGCCAGATGAAAAAAGCCGGTCGTTCCGGGGCCGATTTTGCCGTGATCATTGGTGAACGTGAAGTGGCTGAGGAGACTGCCCAGGTGAAAAATATGGGGCAGGGTGAACAAAAATGTATGGCCTGGGGAGAGGTGGTGTCCTATCTCAGCACCCTCCTCAACCGGTCCGAGGGGATGATCCATGGCTCAAATTGATGAAATTTTTGAACAGGTAGACGAACAGCTCGAAGCGGACCGCTACGAAAAATTTTGGAAGGAAAACAGCGGTCGGATTATCGGCACGCTGGTGGCCTTCTTTCTGGTTTTGTTCGCTTATGTGGGATGGAAAGAGTATCGCACGGGGCAGGAGGAGAGTGCTTCTGAGCTTTATCTGGCCGCCATTGGTCGTATCGAGCAGGGGGATTTGGCGGTTGCCGGAAAATATCTGGACAATCTCCAGGACGGCTACGGCAGCATGGATTATGCTGTTTTGGGGCAGCTCATCAAAGCCCGGGTGTTGCACGACGGTGGGGATGATCCGGGCGCGATTCGTCTGTTGGAAGGGGTGGCCGGGAGTCCTGGCAGCTCGGAAACTTTGGCAGATCTGGCCCGCCTCAACGCCGCCTATCTGGTGGCTGGTAAGGATGAGGCCGGGGCTCTGGGTTATCTGGCCAAAATTCCCGCTCAATCTCCCTTCAAGGCCCACGCGCTGGAGTTGCAGGGGTTGATTTCCGAACAGAAAGGCGAAGGGGGCAAGGCTTTGGCTTATCTCAAGGAGGCCAAACTTTTGCAACCTGGCGGGGCTCTGGGAGGGCGCATCGACCGCATGGCGGAACGTTTGGAGGCGGGAGAAAAAAAATGAGCAGGCTCTGGTTTTCCTTCGGCCTGATGTTGCTGGCCGGTTGCTCCTCCATGCCCTCCTGGATGGGGGGAGACAGCGAGAGCACAAGCAGTGTGGAAGAGGCGCTCTTCGTGGTGCCCGATCCGGGACGCTCTACGGGCCTCAAACGGGTTTGGCATGAATCCGTCGCAGGCACGCCAGACGATTTTTTCAACCATCCGGGCCACTTTGTGGTGGATGGGGGGGATGTTTTCGTAGCCACCCATGAAGGCCAGGTGGTGCGGCTGCACGCCAAAACCGGTGGGGAAATCTGGGATGTGGAGGTGGGGGATCCCATCGCCGGTGGGGTGGCTGTGGGTGAGGGGTTGGTCTATGCAGGCACTGTCGAAGGAGAGATGATTGCCCTGGCCCAACTCAACGGTAAAGAGGTGTGGCGCACCCGGGTATCCACCGCAGTCGCTTCCGCCCCCACGGTCGCTTCGGGCCGGGTGGTTTTTCTCACCTTGAACAACTGGACTTACGCTTTGAGTGCTGCCGATGGAGAGCGGGAGTGGATGCATCAATCCTTGCCTGAGGGATTGGTGATGCGTGGTGCAGCGCGACCGACGGTGGTGGGCGAACGGGTTTACACGGGCTACTCTTCCGGAGAGGTGCATGCCTTGAGCCTCGATAAAGGCAAACCCCACTGGTCGGAAAATTTGACCATCCTCGGGGGGCGGGTAGAGATTGACATGCTCCAGGATGTGGATGCCGCCATCGTCGTCGAGGAAAATGCCTCTGGGGACGACCGGGTGTTTGCCATCAATCACAAGGGCAAGCTGGTTGCCTTGAGTGGGGACAACGGCAACCGTCTTTGGGAGCGCTCCATCAAGGCCGTCCGGCGTCCCTTGCTCTTTTCCGGGCGGCTCTATGTCACCGATATGGAAGGGGGGCTTTCGGCTATTTCGGCGGAGGACGGCATTCCCCTGTGGCAGACCCGTCTGAGCGACGGCATGTTGACCGCTCCGGTCTACTTTAACGATCAGATTTTCATCGCCGATGATCAGGAACGCCTCTTTTCGGTAGATCCCGAAAGCGGCCATCTCATGGGGCTCGATCAGATAGGTGATCCGGTCCATGCGGATCCTGTGGTGGTAGCTGAGGGGGGCTCCAAGGGGCTCTATCTCTGGACCAACGACGGCAATGTGATGCGTTTCCAGTAAATTTGTTTGGGGCTCATTTTTGGTTTTTTCCCCCTGGCGGTCTTTTCCGTCAGGGGCTGATCCGGTTTTTTTCTTGCCAATCTTTGCCCCCTGATAACCTACTCTGTTATCAGGGGGGTCGGTTTGTCACCTCCCTCTCCTCTGACTCTGGCCTCTGATACCGTGCTGCCACTTATCGCCCTGGTGGGACGCCCCAATGTGGGTAAGTCCTCTCTTTTTAATCGGCTGACCCGTTCCCGTCAGGCGTTGGTGGACGATAAACCTGGGGTCACCCGGGATCGTCAATATGGCTCTGGCGTTTGGGGCAAGCGAAAATTTCGTCTGGTGGACACCGGGGGGTTTCAGGCTGGCCCCGAGGAGCCTCTGGCTGCCCAGGTGACCGAACAGGTGATGGTGGCTCTGGAAGAGGCGGACGGGGTGGTTTTCGTCACCGACGGCCAGGCCGGTCCCCTGCCGGAAGATCGCCACATTGCCAATATGTTGCGACGCTTTGGCAAACCCCTGGTGCTGGCTGTCAACAAGAGTGATTCCAGGGAGGGGCGGGAGGGGCGGTTTGCCTTTCACGAACTGGGCATTCACCCCCTGCTCCCCATCTCCGCCGCCCACGGCCATGGCATGGATGATCTGATCGATGCCCTTTCCCCGGTGTGGCCGGAAGAGATCGAGGCGGGAGGAGAGTCGGACAAGGCAGAGGATCAGTCGCTTCGGGTGGCGGTGGTGGGGCGGCCCAACGTGGGTAAGAGCACCTTGGTGAATCAGCTCCTGGGAGAAAACCGGCAGCTGGCTTCCGACATTCCCGGCACCACCCGGGACAGCGTTGACATGGTGCTGGAGCGTCCTGACGGGGGGCAGGTGATTTTGGTGGATACGGCGGGTATCCGGGCCAAAAGGCGCATCTCCCAACGGCTGGAAAAATTTTCAGCCATCGCTGCCCTCAAGGCCATCGATCGGGCAGAACTGGCCATCCTGGTGCTGGATGCCCCTCGGGGAATTACCGATCAGGATCAAAAGGTGGCGGGCTACGCCATTGAGGCGGGGTGTGGGGTGGTGGTGGCGGTCAACAAGTGGGATGCCATGCCCCGGGGAAAAGAGGCGCGGAGGCTTTTTCTGGAGGAGTTGCGCCGGGCATTCCCCCATTTTCCCCATGTGCCGGTGCGGTTTTTGTCGGCCAAATCCGGAAGTGGCGTCAACCCCTTGCTCCCCACCGCTGAAAAGGTGTGGAAGGGGTGCCGGTTGCGTATCTCCACCGGCCAACTCAATCGCTGGTTGCGGGAGGCGGTGGAAAAACATGCGCCGCCCCGTTCCGGGGGAAGGTCGGTCAAGATTCGTTTTGCGACCCAGGTGGCGGTCTCTCCTCCCACCTTTATTCTTTTTACCAACCGGCCCGATGGGGTCAATCTCACCTATCGCCGCTATCTGGAAAACCAGCTTCGGGAGCAGTTTCCGTTTGCGGGCGTTCCCCTGCGGATCTTTTTCCGTAAGAGAGAAAACCCCTTTGTCGATGAGAAGGGTAAGGGGGCGTGATCATCTCATCACCCAGCTGTTCTGGAAGAGGGAGTGAGGGATGTTTTTTAAGGTAGAGTCCTGAGCTATTTGATCGAATTTTTCTTTCGGAAAATATTGAGCAGCCCGTGGACGGTGACAAATCCCCTGAGACTCCCCTGCTTGTTGGAGACCACCGGCAGGGCACGGAGTTTGTTTTGGTCGATGATCTCCGCTGCCTGGTTGATGGTGCCTGAGGTGCGGATGGAGATGACGGTCTGGTTATAGTTGACCTTGTCGATGGGTAGCGCAAAGAGGGCCTTGTCCCGGGAGGTCATGGCCCGGGAGCCATAAAAGGGCCCCATGAGCTGACGCAGATCGCTCTCGGTGATCACCCGATCCAGCTTGCCTTTTTTCTCCACTCCGATCAGGCTCGTGCCGTTTTGCAGCAGGGCATTGATGGCCTGAATCACCTTTTCATCATGTTTCATGGTCACTGGGGGGACGGTGATCACATATTTGACGCTGCCTTTTTCGTTGAGGAGAGCCAGCTCTTCATCGCTCCAGGTAACACCTCCCCCTCCTTGGGAGTTGGCCCCCATCCCAATACCAGGGCCTGCCGCTCTTGAGGGGCCGGGAACCGCTGCCCCAACGCCCGCTCCCCCTTCGCCAAACCCTTGTGCTCCGGGAATACCTGCGCCCATTCCTGCGCCATGGGGTTGCGCGTTTCCTTCAAATCCATCTGCCCCGGGAATGCCAGCCCCCATTCCTGCCCCATGGGGTTGTGCTCCACCGTCAAATCCTTCTGCTCCGGGAATACCAGCCCCCATTCCTGCCCCATGGGGTTGTGCTCCGCCGTCAAATCCTTCCGCACCGGGAATGCCAGAAGCGCCCTCCATGCCTTGGGGAAAGGCCCCGCCATCGAATCCATCTGCCCCGGGGATGCCAGCGGCTCCCCCCATGCCTTGGGGAGCTGCCCCGCCATCGAATCCTTCCGCACCAGGGATGCCAGCGGCTCCCCCCATGCCTTGGGGAGCGGCCCCGCCATCGAATCCTTCCGCACCAGGGATGCCAGCGGCTCCCCCCATGCCTTGGGGGCCGGCCCCGCCATCGAA